>JASFRI010000039.1:0-17883 GCA_050115015.1 Acidobacteriota bacterium | reverse complement strand
AGCCCCCGCAGCGCCCGCACCTCCGCCCGGGGACTGCGGGAGCGGCCCGACTCGAGCGCGGTCTGGAGGTCCTCCAGGGCGTCGGGCTCGCCGAGCCCGAGCCGGTCCAGCCCGAGGGAGGCGAGAGCGAAGGCCTCCTGGACGGGGTCGTGGCTCTCCCGGGCGAGGTCCAGCGCACGCCGGTGGTGCTCCGCCGCGGTGGCCACGTCTCCTAGCAGGCGGTGGATCTCCCCGATGCGATCGTGGCAGTCGATCTGGCGCGCGTCGTCGCCGGTCTCCTGGTGCACACGCAGCGCGGCTTCCAGCTGCCGGCAGGCGTGGTCCATCCGGCCCTGGCCTCGCAGGCTCTCGGCCAGGAACATCCGGGCGTTTCCCAGGTTCTGGAGATCCCCCAGCGACTCGGCAAGGGCGACGGACTCCTCCAGCACCGCCGCCGCCCCCTCGTGGTCGTGCTGCCGATTGCGCACGAAGCCGAGGTTGATCAGCGTCCCGAGCCGGCCCCGCCGGTCGCCGGTGGCGTCGCGGAGGGCGATGGCCTTCTCCAGCTGCCGCACCGCTCCCGCGTGATCCCCGCGGAACGAGCGCAGCAGGCCGAGGTTGTTGCGGAGGCTCGCCATGCCGTCCCGGTCCTCGAGGGCACGGTAGATCTCGAGCGCCGCCCGGTAGCAGGTCTCCGCGCGGTCGAACTCGTTCTGCCGGGCCCAGGCGATCCCGAGCGCCTTCTGGGCCTCGGCCTCCCCGACCCGGTCCTCGAGCACGCGGAAGCGCGCCGCCGCATCGGCGATCGACTTCACGGCCGCCTCGTAATCTCCGGCGAGCGAGGCGTTCTTGCCGAGCCTGGCGAGAAGCCGCGCTGCGATTCCCGGCTCCGGGTCCGCCTGCAGCGCCCGGCGCAGCGCCTCCATCGCCCGCCGGTTGGCGCCCACCGCCTCCTGGGCATCCGCGAGGGCCTCCTCCAGGCCGGCCCGCCTGGTCGGAGGCGCGATCCGCAGGGCGTCCTCCAGCAGGGGGATCGCCCGCTCGTGGGCATGCAGCCGGAGTGCCTCCCGGGCCGATTCCTCCAGGAGGTCCAGCCCGCGGGCCTCGTCCCCGGCGCCCACCAGGTGCCGTGCCAGCGCCTCATGCGGGGTCGTCGCGTCCCCCTCCAGGCGGGCCGCGAACCGGGCGTGGAGGGCGCGGCGCCGGTCCGCCGGGCACAGCTCGTAGGCGGTCCGTTGCAGCACCGCGTGTCGAAACGCCACACCGTCGCCGGAGGGGTCCTGCTGGATCTCCAGGATTCCCCTCTCCACCAGCCGGGCCAGCAGCGCCTGCCCGCCGCCGCAGAGATCGGCCAGGAGGTCCAGGGGGACGCGTCCTCCACCCACGGCCACGAGCTCGAGCAGCGCCCGCTCCGTGTCGGGGAGACCCTCGATCCGCCTGCGGGCCATCGCCATCGCGTCGGGCGCCCGGCCCACCGGGTCCCGCCCCGGGGCGTCCAGGCGCCAGCCCTCGGGCGCGCGGACGAGGACCTCGTCCTCGATGAGCGTTCTCAGGCTCTCCTCGATCCACAGCGGGTTGCCCCCCGACGAGGCCGCGACCCGCTGCTCGAGCGCCCGCGGGATCGAGTCCATCCCGAGGATCGAGGCCACCATGGCCGCCTGGGCGCCCGCCTCCAGGGGACGCAGGGCGATCTCGGCCGCCTGGGAGGAATCCGTGCGGGCGGCGAGGAAGCGCAGTACCTCGGCTGCGATGTCCTCGTCGTCCCGGAGGGAGGCGAGCACCCGGACCGGCGCCTCGCGGTGGAGCCGGCGGAGGACGGCGAGATCCGTGGGGCCGGCAGCGCCGAGATCCTCCACGATCAGCAGCAACGGGAACCGCGCGGAGGCGAGGTGAAGCAGCGCCGCCGTGGCCGCAGCCCGGCGCCGCCGCGGCGCCGCCGCGGAGACGGACTCTCCCGTGAGCAGGGGAGCGAGATCCCGGGCCACCTCCTCCAGCTCGTCCGGTGCCTCACCGGCGTGAAGGCGTCGCACCAGGCGCTGAAGGGGCTCCGGCCAGGCGCCGAAGGGCCCGGGGGCACCGGCGGCGAGCTCCAGCTCGATGACCTCGAAGCCGGCGAGCTGGGCCTCCGCCCGTGCCTCCTCGATGAGGCGCGTCTTTCCCATCCCCGTCTCGCCGCGGATGACGAGCATCGGGGGACCGGAGCCCGTGCCGGCGGCGAGCCACTCGCGCACCCGGTCCAGCTCGGCGTCCCGACCCGTCAGGGGCGCATGCCGGACGAGGGAGCGCCCGGGATCCGCGTCCAGCCGCAGCCGCAATCCGGCCAGCCGGTTCATCGCCTCGATCACCGCCGAAGCCGACGGGTACCGCAGTCCCGGGCGCGGCGACAGCAGCTTCTGGATGACGGCGTGCAGGGCCCGGGCCAGCCCTTCCCCGGGCGGCGCCACTTCCGGGGGGGGACCCGAGAGGATGCGATCGAGGAGTCCGGGGCCCGGGTCGAAGGGCGGTCTCCCCACCAGAAGGTGAAACAGCACCGCGCCGAGCGAGTAGAGGTCGGCGCGCCGATCCACCCGCTGGGAGGTGAAGCGCTCGGGGGCCATGTAGACCGGCGTGCCCCGGGCCAGCGAGGCCGTCCGGCCCGCGGCGGACGCCAGGCCGAAGTCGGCGAGCTTCACGACGCCCCCCTTGCCGAGGGTTCCGGCGACCAGCAGGTTGCCCGGCTTGAGGTCGTGGTGAAGGATGTCCCGGGCGTGGATGTAGTCCAGCGCCCGGCACACCTGGGTCAGGATGTCGGTGACGATCTCCGGCGGCAGCGGCAGCGGTGCGTCCCTCAGGCTCCCTCCCGCCACGTGCTCCATCGTCAGGAACGGCGTGCCGCTCCCGTCGAGGATCCCGAACTCGCGCACCGCCACCAGGTTCGGGTGGCGCAGCCGGGTCATGTTCCCGAACTCGACGCGCAGGTCCGCGCCCTCCTCGGCGAGGGCGTCCGCCTGGAGGACCTTCAGTGCGACCTCGGAGCCTGGGGAGGCGAGATCCTCCGCCAGGAACACCTCCCCCATGCCCCCCCTGCCGAGAGAGCGGATCCTCCGGAACCTCCCGTTAAGTGGTGGCTCCTGAGAGAGATCGATGACCTTCCCCGGATTCGTCGCGTCCATAAGTTGCACAACTATACGGAGAAAAGTCTCAGTATGCAACCAGATCTCGTGATGATACTCGATTGAAGGAAGGCGGGGCTTCGGCTATCATGAAAGCGCGTGAATCGTCTCGTGGAGGGGGTTGACTTGAATCGGGCCATCCTGCTGAGCGGATTCCTGTTGCTGTCGTTTCCGGCCGGGCTCCCGGCGCAGCAGCAGGCGCCGGCTCCGGTGCAGCGCGCACAGCAGCGCAACCTCGAGCTGCGGCTGCGCGCGGGGCCGGTCCTGGAGACGTTCGCGCTGCAGCCCGGCCAGCAGGTCGCCACGTTCGGGATCGACGAGTCCCGGCTGCTGGAGGGGATCGCGCGGGCGATCGGAAGCGAGGGGAGGTTGTGGGCGGTGTTCCGGCGGGAGTCCTTCTACGCGGCCAGGAAGTCCGAGCTCGTCGGCGAGTTCGGCCGGCGGGTCTGGGCGGTCTTCGCGGAGGATCGGGACGCCCGCCTCGAGCCGGGTTCCATCGACCGGGTGATCCTCATCGACCAGGCAGGGTTCTTCCGGGACGGGATCGGCCTCTACCGGCAGGCGGCCTCCATCCTGAAGCCCGGCGGCAGGCTCGTGGTGCTGCGCGACCCCAAGCGTCAGGGGGACAAGTACGCCGGTCTCGTCGGGCCGCCGCCCCCGGAGATGGTCCCCCTGGACGGCCTGGGCTTCGAGCTGGTGGACGTCGTCCGGGTTCTCCAGATCCGGCAGATCTGGGTCCTGGAGCTGGGGGCGCAGCCTAGTTCGGCGACGGAGGGAGGGAGCGCCGGAGACGCTCCCCCGGCAGCATCTCCTCCGCGTCCGGCGACTCCCACCGACCCTCCAGGTCCTGCTCGGCGGCGCGGTGCAGGTCGCGGACGGGGACCCCTCCGCCGGGCGCCGCGGCGCGGCCGACGGTGACGCCGAGCTGCACCTCCTCCCCGGAGTGGGTCACCAGGGTCAGCGATGCGACCGCGCGCTGGACCCGGAGGGCGACCTGGCCCACCACCTCCGTCGTCATCCCCGGCAGCACCGCGACGAGCCGATCCGAATCGGAGCGCCGGAACGTGTCGACGCTGCGCAGGGTCCCTCGGACGGTGCGTACGACCTCGCGGAGAGCGCGCCGGCCGGTCACCTCCCCGTAGCGGGCGGTCACCTCCGCCAGGCCGTTCACGTGAATGGCAAGGATCGCCGCCGGTGGGAGGTTCACCGCGGGTTCCGGGTGCGGGGGCGGGTCCGCCGTCGGCCCCGGCTCCTGCAGCCCCGGGAGATCCCGCTCGCGCGCGACCGGGCCGTCGTCCGTGGGGAGCGTTCCCCCGCGCGAGCTCCTCTCCCGCAGGACGGCCACGAAGCCGGCCAGCCGAGCGGCCATGCCGTTCCAGGGTCCGATCATCGACGGCTCCCGGCCCGGGACCTCAGGGCTCCAGGCCTTCCTCGCCGAGGATCAGGATCCTCAGCGGGTCGTCCCGTCCCTGCCAGACGACGCTCTCCGCGGTGAGCAGGTCGCCCCTGCCCTGCCAGACGACGCTCTCCGCCGCGAGCAGGTCGCCCCTGCCCTGCCAGACGACGCTCTCCGCGGTGAGCAGGTCGCCCCTGCCCTGCCAGACGACGCTCTCCGCGGTGAGCAGGTCGCCCCTGCCCTGCCACACGACGCTCTCGGGCCCGAGGACCCCGTTCTTCCCCTGCCAGACGACGCTCTCGCCGTCCACCTGCCACACCACGCTGCTCGGGCTCGGCCCCGGAACTCGCTTCCAGCGGACGGGCTCGGCCGTATCCTCGGCGGGCGGAACCTGCCAGAGAAGCTCGCCGCCCTGCGGCTCCTCCTGGAGCAGCTCCCAGGCCAGGTCGAGATCCCAGAGGGCGGCCGCGCCGTAGATCTCCTCCCACGCGAAGCCGCCCACCCCGGTCAACCCCACGCCGGCTCCACGGACGACCGCCGTGGGAGAGGTGGCCGCCGCGGCGCCTTCCAGCAGTTGATCCGCCGCGGCCGCCAGGTCCAGGGCTCCCGCGCCGCGAGCCCATAGACTCTCCTGCCGCTTCTCGGCGGTGCGCATCAGGGTCAGCTTCACGGAGTCCGGGTCCATCTCGGGTGCCAGCGCGAGCAGAAGCGCCACGCCGCCGGAGGCCGAGGCCGCGGCCATGCTCGTGCCGCTGAGCCGGAAGAGCGTCGGGGAGGCGGCGCCGCGGGAGTCGGATCCCACGCGGTTCTCCCCGAAGCTGCGATCGAGCAGGGAATGGGGGGAGCGCAGCGACACGATCGCGTCTCCCGGTGCCAGCAGATCGGGCTTCACGAAGCCGTCGAAGCGGCTGGGCCCCCGGGAGGAGTAGGTGGCGACCGTGTCGTCGCTCCGGCCGGCGGTGTCCCAGTCCACCAGCGCGCCCACGGTCAACAGCTCGGGCGCGTTGCCCGGGCTCGAGACGCTCCCCAGGCCCGTCGTGCCCAGGTTGCCCGCGGAGGTCACCACGACGAGGCCCGCCCGCCAGGCCTCGCGGCAGGCGATCACCAGCGGGTCGTCGTCCGCCGGCTCCCGGACGGGGTGCCCGAAGGAGAGGTTGACCACCCGGATTCCCAGCTCCTCCGCGTGATCCATGACCCACTCGAGCCCGGCGATGGCGTCGCTGGTCCGCCCCTCTCCCCGGTGGTCGAGCACCCGTACCGACACGATCTCGGCCCCGGGCGCGACCCCGCCGTAGTACGCCCTTCCGCCGCTCGCGTCTCGGACCTCCTGCACCGCACCGGCGATGATCCCGGCGACGTGCGTGCCGTGTCCGTAGGGGTCCACGGGAGAGGGCCGGTGCGGTTCCACGAGGTCCACCCAGGCGGCGATCCGCCCCAGCGGGCGGTCCGGACCGGCGCCGAGGGCGGCCACGGGGGCGACGCCGGAATCCACCACGGCGACGCGGATGCCAGTGCCGTCCGTGCCGTTCACCTCCCGGACCATCCACGCGCCCATGGCCTCCACGGCGATGTTCGTCGCCCCGTGGATCGGCTCGTCGACGGAGATCCGCAGGACGTCGGGATCCGCGGCGAGGGCGTCGAGGGCGCCCACGGGGACGGTGGCGGCGAGCCCCCGGATGCCCCGGAGCTCCCGGACCGCCTCCGCACCCCGGCCGCGCAGCCGCTCGGCGTGCTCGGCCCGTACCTCCCGTGACAGCCGGACAATCACGTCGACACGGCCCTCGACCCCGGCGACCAGGCGCAGCGCCTGCAGGTCCTGCGAGAGACGTTCGCGGGCCGCGGCAGGAGGACAGACGAGCAGTCCGAGGGCCAGGCCCACGACGAAGAGGCGGTTGGTCCGGGGGAGGATGGGGGACGCGAAGCGCATCGGATTCCCTTCCTGGTCGCGGATCGTTCCGACCGTTTGAAATATATACAACAGAGATTTTTCGCATAGGAATAATATCCTCAAAAACCGTATAAGTCAACGAGAATATAAAGTCGCATTCTGGACATCATGTCCAGAAATGGTACGGTATGTATAGTCGTCCGGAGCCGGCAGGTTCCGGGGCCCGCGCGCGCGATCGGGATCGCCCGGGACCCCGAAACGAAAGGATTGAAAAGAAATATGTAGCGCGCTATACTGCCGATATGTCGATTGGTGCTTTCACCTAGTGGGGGGATTGATGTTCTCCACCAACGAGCAGATCGCGCGTCAGGTCTACCGCAGCCTGAAGACACCGTCGGACAACGACCGCACGACGGACCCCATCCTCGCGTTCCACTTCAGGGGGCGGGACGACTACATCATGATGCGATGCAACAAGGAGCCGGAGGTCAGCATCAAGGGCGCGGGGCAGGATCCCGGGGAGGTGAAGTTTTTCGCGTACAGTGACTTCAAGGATTTCCGCGAGGACGACGTCATCTTCCGGCTGAAGGACGAGATCAGCCTCATCGAGCTTTACGCCCGCGGCGCGATCGAGCCCCAGTCGTTCAAGAACTGGAACGACTTCCAGAAGTGGCTGGGCACGCTCGAGGAGAATGGCGTCCAGATCTCGCTCAAGCTGCCGTGCCTCGTCTACCGGGCGGTGAAGAACCAGAAGCCGTCGATGCAGAACTTCATCGTCGAGTCCATCAAGCTCGCGCTGAAGCAGCCAGGTGCCGGCAAGAAGGCCGGGCACGCTCGCAAGAAGGCCGGCTGATCGCCGCCGGCCCAAGACTGCCCCGCCCGCATGAACCTCGCGTCTCCCTCTCGGCCTCGGTGTGACACCGCCGGGCGGCGTCGCGCCCCGGTGGCCCTGGCGTTGTTCCTGTCCGGCCTCGCTCCGGTGGGGGCGCTCGCCGACCCGGTCACCGTCCCCGTGGACGCGGTCCGACCCGGTCAGCGGGGGACGGTCCGCACGGTCCTGCAGGGGACGGAGCGCTGCGACTATCCGGTCGAGGTGCTCGGGGTCGCCCGCAACAGCCTGGGGCCGGGCCGCGATCTGATCATCGTCCAGCTGCTCGGTGAGGAGATGCAGCGAACCGGCGTCGCCGCCGGGATGAGCGGCAGCCCGGTCTTCGTCGAGGGACGGCTCCTCGGCGCGCTGGCCTACCGGATCGGTTCGTTCACGCGGGAGCCGATCGCGGGGGTGACGCCCTTCGGTTACATGCTCGAGATCCCGGCGGGCCCGGAGGAACCGCCGTCCGGGGCCGTGACCGACCTGCGGATCCTGCATCGGTCCGGCGGTGTGGGGCCGGATCCCGGCGTCCCGGCGCCGCCGGTGGCCGACGGCGTCGCCGGGGAGGCTCGCCCCGTCGCGACGCCGATCCTGCTGTCCGGCGCCACGCCCGGCCTGGTGCCCCGGGTCGGTGGGGCCCTGGAGGGCGCGGGGTGGGTGGTGACGACCGGGGGCGGGAGCGACGACCTGCCGCGACCGGTCGACCTCCAGGGCGGGGATCCCGTCGGCGCCCAGCTCCTGCGGGGCGACCTGTCGCTCACCGCGACGGGCACGGTCACCGCGGTGGAGGACGGGCGCGTCTGGGCCTTCGGGCATCCGTTCCTGCGCTCCGGCGCCGCGGGGCTGCCGATGACCGGTGTGGAGGTGATCACCACCGTCGCCTCCGAGCTGAGCTCCTTCAAGATGGCGAACACCGGCGCCGTGATCGGGACCTTCTCGGAGGACCGTTTCTCGGGGATCGCCGGGCGTCTCGGCCCCGGTCCCGACCTGATCCCGGTCCACGTGGAGGTCCGCGGGCCTGGCGCGGAGCCCACGACCTACCGCTACGAGATGATCCGGCATCCCGTCTGGTCGCCGTTCCTGCTGCAGAGTGCGTTGCTGAACTCCCTTCTCGGGGGGCCGGAGTACGGGGACACGCTGACCCTGACGATGGATGTGCGGCTGCGCGTCGCGGGGCACGGCGAGGTCACCCTGCACGAGGCCTACGCTCCCGTGGCGCCCACGGACGTGCCGGCGGTGAACGCCGCCGCGGACGCCGGTCGCCTCACCGCGGCCCTGGTCGCGAACCGCTTCGAGGCCGCGGCGTTGATCGACGTCGAGGTAACCCTGGAGGTGGTGCCGGAGCGGCGGTACGCCGTGGTGGAGAGCGCGCATCCGCTGCGCAACCGCGTCGTGGCCGGGGAGTCTCTCCCGATACGCGTGGTGCTGGCTCCCTACCGGGGCGCCCGGCAGGAGCGCACAGTGTCGGTGCCGGTGCCGGCCCGGACGCATCCCGGCCCTCTGGAGATCCTCGTCGGTTCGGCGGGAACGCTCGATCGAGCGGAGGGACGGATCCAGCAGGTCCGCCTCGCCCAGCTGGGCGACCTCGGCGGCATCCTCTCCTGGATCCGCGAGCTCCGTTCCAGCGATCGTCTCTACGTGGAGCTGTCCCGCCGCGCGCCGGGTGCGCTCCTGGACGGTCGGTTGCTTCCCGACCTTCCGGGCTCGGTCCGGGGCGTGCTCCGGGGAGATTCCACGAGCGGAGGCGTGGTTTCCCTGGACCGGAACCGGCTCGAGGAGACCTCGTTTCCCGTCGACGCGGTGCTGATCGGTGGGCACCGCCTCTCGGTCGAGGTCGTGGAGCCCGCCCCGGACGGGCGGGCGGAGGGAGGACGATGATGTCGCCTGCCCGGGGCCGACCCGTGGCCATCCTGGCCGCCCTCGCGGCCGTGTTCGGTGCGGCGGTGGCCAGCACCGGCCGCTCCTGGCGCGACGAGACGGTGGAGGCGTTCCAGCGGGGGACGGCGGAGGGGGTCACCGTCGACGGTGACGGTGCCCTGCGTCCGGCGCCCGGTCTCGTCCCGTTGCTCGAGGGGGCCGCCCCGCGATTCTGGGCGGTTGCCGTCGACGCGGAAGGCCGCATCTGGTGCGCTGGCGGGGGAGAGGGCCGCCTGCACCGGCTCGCCCCCGACGGCACCCACGAGCAGGTGTTTCGCGCCGAGGAGCCGGAGATCCTGGCCCTCGCCGCCGACGGGACGTCGGTCTTTGCAGCCACCGGTCCGGAGGGGCGGGTCTACCGGTTCCGGGACGGGGAGAAGCCGGAGGTCGTCCTCGATCCCCGGTCCCGCTACATCTGGGATCTCGCGGTCGGCCCGTCCGGGCGCCTGCACGTGGCCACCGGTGATCCCGCGCGGGTGATCCGCCTCGAGGAGGGCGGTGGCGAGCGGGTGCTGCTGGAGGTGCCCGAGAGCCACGTGCGGGCCCTGGCGTTCGATACGGCCGGTGCGGTGCTCGCCGCCACCGACGGTGAGGGCTACCTCTACCGGATCCCGCCGGAGGGGCCGCCCTCGGTGCTCTTCGCGCCACCGGAGAGCGAGTTGACCGATGTCGTCGCGGATCCTTCCGGCCGGGTGTACGTCGCGGCGGTGGGGGAGGCGTCGCCGAGCGCGCCCTCGCCATCGGGGCGACGGCGCATCCAGGGAGGCGTGGCCCGCATCACCGTGGCTGCCAGTGCCGCGGACGCGGGCGAGACCCCGATGCCCGAGCCGTCCCCCACCGCGCGCAACGCCGGAGGACCCCTGGCCTCCGCGGTCTACGCCGTGGGGGCGGACGGGGATTCGCGCCGCATCCTCGCCTCCAGCCAGGAGCTGGTGCTGGCGCTCGGGCTGACCGCGGGGGGGGACCTGGTGGCCGGCACCGGCGAGATGGGGGTGCTCCTCCGGGTACACGACGACGGCCCGCCGGACCGGCTCGGGGTGCTGCCGGTGTCGCAGATCGTGGGCCTGGCCCCGGACCGCGCGGGGGGGCTCGTGGCGGTCACCGCCAACCCGGGATCGGCCTACCGGCTGGAGGACCATCCAGGACCGAGCGGCACGTTCGTGTCGGAGGTGAAGGACGCCGGATCGCTCTCCGACTGGGGGCGGATCTCCTGGCGGCAGCTGGGCCGCGGGGACGTGACGGTATCCGTGCGAACGGGAAACACCGCGCGGCCGGACGCGACCTGGTCGTCCTGGTCGGAGCCGTTCCGGCATCCCGAGGGGGGGGCGATCGACCGTCCCCCCGCCCGCTTCGTGCAGTACCGGCTGACGCTGCGGCCGGAGCCCTCGGCCGGGGGACCGGTCGTGCGCGGGGTGGAGGTGTTCTATCTGCAGCGGAACGCCGCGCCCGTGGTGGACGACCTGGAGGCGCTGCCGGCAGGGATCGTCATGCTCAGCAGCGCCAACCAGCGGCCGCCGGATCAGGAGGCCGTTGCCCGCGCCGAGGCCGCGGCGAACGGCGAGGCCGAGGGACAGCGCGCCCCGCCGCGGAAGACGTTCCAGGACGGCATGCGCACCTTCACATGGTCCGCCACGGATCCGAACGACGACGAGCTGCGTTTCGAGGTGCTGTATCGCTCCGAGGGAGAGGACCTCTGGAAGTCCCTGGCCCGGGGGCTCGAGGAGCCGTTCCTGTCGTTCGACTCCCGCCAACTGGCCGACGGTCGCTACCGCGTCCGCGTGGTTGCCAGTGACGCCCCGTCGAACCCGCCCGACAGGGCCCTGAGCGGCGACCGCACCAGCGAGCCCTTCGACGTGGACAACACGCCGCCCAGGGTCCTGGATCTGCGGACCCACGGCGACGGTGAGATCCGTTTCCGCGTGGAGGACGGGCTGGGACCCGTCTCTCTCGTCCGCTACTCCGTGGACGCGGGGGAGTGGGTTCCGGTCCTGCCCGTCGACGGGGTTCCCGACGCCGCGGAGGAGTCCTTCCGGATCCGTCTTCCGGTGGCGGTCGGCACGGCGCGCGTGGTGGTGGTCCAGGCCGGGGACGCTGCGGGGAACCTCGGCTCCGGGCGCCTGCTCCTGACGGCGCCCTGAGAGGAAGAGCGCCGGGATCGGTTGGCCGTTTCCGGCGGCAGTGCTACGATGCGTCGATCCAACCAACGCGCCGGCCAGGCCGCGATCGCCCGGAAGGGCCAGAGGAGCGACTCATGTGGGAGAAGAAGGACAGCAACCGGAGCCCCCTGAACGACGACTACGCTGCCCCGCCGGCGACCCCGCAGGCGCCGACCTCCACCGGTAGCGGCAAGATCGTCAACATCGGGCAGTCGATCCTCGTCAAGGGGGAGCTTTCCGGGAGCGAGGACCTCACCATCGACGGACAGGTCGAGGGGAAGATCTCGCTCAAGGACCACAATCTGATCATCGGGCAGCACGGCAAGATCCGCGCCGAGCTGGTGGCCCGCACCGTCACCATCCGCGGCAAGGTCGAGGGGAACATCCACGCCAGCGAGAAGGTGGAGATCCAGCAGGGCGGTCGGCTGGAGGGGGATATCGTCTCCCCGCGCATCGCGATCGCGGATGGGGCGCACTTCCGCGGCAAGGTCGACATGGAGACCAAGGCGGCCGGGGCGAAGACGGCCCAGACGTCCGGCAGGACGGCCCAGGCATCCGGCGGAACGGCCCAGGCGTCCGGCGGGACGGCCCAGGCGTCCGGCGGGACCAGCCGCTGAGCTGGAGCCGTCGGGCGGCACCATGCGATGGAAGCGCGGGGGCGCCGCACCCGGAGCCCCTGGAAGGGAATCCGGGCGCGGGGGGGTATTCCCCTCGCCGGGGCTCGCCGAGCTGCTGGGGGCGGTGGCGCGGCTGTCTCCCGCCCGGTTCCTGGACCTCGGCCCCGCCCAGGAGTCCACGATCGAGCTCCTCACCCACCGGCACATCGAGGTGCAGGTGGCGGCGCTCGAGCCTGACGCCCTGGGGAGAGGTCCTCTTCCCGACTTCGAGGCCGCGTCCTTCACGGGAATTTTGTGCTGGGACTACCTCGTGCGGCTCCCTCCGACGGCCCGGCCCCGCCTGGCCGCCGCGATATCCCGGTGGCTGGCACCGGGCGGCGGGGCGCTGCTGGTGCTCCCCATCCCGGCCCGGGCGGGGCTGCAGACGTTCCGCTTCCGTGCCCGGAGCGAACGAGAGCTCGAGTACGTTCCCCAGGGTCCGCTGGATCCCGCGCTCGTCCCGACGACGCGGAAGATCCTGGAGATGTTCGAGGACCTGGATTGCACCGGCGCCCGCATCCTGCGGCACGGTGCCCGGGAGTTCGTGCTGCGGAAGACCCGCGTCCCCGTCTGACGACAGGCCTCGTTTCCGAAAGGGGACAGGCCCGCCCGAGGCTCTCCGGCCTCCCGCAGTCGGACCCCTTGCAAAACACTGCGAATAAACGATTTTCACTTCTTCTCCGGAAGGCCGAAACCGTCGAGGGGGGTGGCACGTAGTTTGTATTAGCGTTGGATGACGTCGGCGACGGTCGGCGTCGAAAACGCAGGCTTGGTAACGATTCCGTTAGCAAGCATGACCTCCTCCTTGGGGCAGTCGGCATTCCCCCCCCTGAGACGGCCGGCTGCCCCGCCTTTCTGTACACACCCATCACGTTGACACGCACCCCCCCAGGCCGGTATACGAACCGGACGGACCCGGCGTGGAGGAAGCGGATGGCGTCTCAGAGGATGTTCACGGTGGCCGAGGCCAACCGGACGATCCCGGCCCTCGAGGCGGGGCTGGACCGGGTCTCGAAGCGGGCCCTTGAGCTGGACGGCGCCGCACCCCGGGCCGCCGAGGTCCGGAAGATCGGGATGGCCGGCGGCCGGCCGGTGCCGCCGCACTATTTCGAGGGCATCCGGGAGATCCAGGAGCAGACCCAGGCGCTGGAGGACCGCGGCATCATCGTCCGGGACGTCCGCCGCGGGCTCGTCGACTTCCCCGCGATGCTCGAGGGGCGGCAGGTGTTCCTCTGCTGGCTGCGCGGAGAGCACCGCGTCGCCTACTTCCACGACCCCGACAGCGGCTTTGCCGGCCGTCAGCCGCTCCCGCCGGGGCTGGACCGGCACTGATGTGGGCCAAGGGGCGCCTCCCTTCCCTCGGATCCAGGATCGGGTAGGCTCGGACCTCTCGGAGGTGGATGCGTGTCGACGGAGACCACCGCTGCAGCGTCGGGCGGCGCCCGCGGTCGATACCGCGGCTGCCTGGTCGGCCAGCTCGTGGGGGAGTGCCTCGGGGCCGGACTCGACGGCCTGACGGCATCGGTGATCCGGCGACTCCAAGACGTCGTGACCGAGATCCGGGGCGGCGGCCTGCTGGGGCTCCGGCCGGGGCAGCACGGATCTTCCGGCGAGCTGATGCTGCGAACCGCCGAGACCCTGACCACCGCGCACGACGTCGACATGAGCGCGGTCGTCGCCGCGTGGATCGAGACCGGCCACCGCTCCCTCCCCGGGGCGGACGAGACCACCGCCGCGGCCCTGGAACGGCTGGAACGGGGCACCTCCTGGCGGGATTCCGGCCGGAAGGTGGCCGAGAGCCACGGTGCCGGCAACGGGGCCCTGGGACGGGTCCCGCCGGTCGCGCTACGGTTCGCTCCGGATCGTGCCCGGCTGGTGCAGCATGCGCAGGAGATCACCGCGGCGACCCACGCCCACCGCGAGGCCGTCGGGGCCGGGGTCGCACTCGCCGTCCTGATCGGCACCACCGTGCGCGGGGGCTCCCTCGACGAGGCGCTGGGGGATGCGGCGGATCTCTGCCGCGCGCGGGACGATGCCATCGTGGCGGGGTGTCTCCGCGGCGCCCGCCGCCGCGAGCTGCGCGACCTCCGGTCCTCGGGCTACTGCCTGCACACCCTCGAGGCGGCGATCGGATGTGCGCGCTCGGCGGGCACCTTCGAGGAGGCGCTGGTGCATGCCGTGAATCTCGGAGGTGCCGCGGCCGCGACGGGGGCGATCACCGGGGCCGTCGCGGGCGCCCTCCACGGCCATGAAGCGGTCCCGCAGCGGTGGCGGGACGTGGTCGAGGCCCACGGGCGCGCCCTGACGGTCGCGGACCGTCTCTTCGAGTTGCAGCCGAAGGCCGGGTGATGGCCCGCCCTTCCGGCCGGTGCCGTCCCGCGCTGGCCTATTACATCAACGGGCACGGGTTCGGGCACGCCACGCGGAGCATCGCGATCCTGAACGCCCTCTGGAGGGAATCTCCGGGTCGGCGTGTCCTGATCCGCACGGATGCACCCGACTTCCTCTTCCGGAAGAGCTGCGAGGGCCCCTACCGTCTGCTGCCCGGCACCGTCGACCCCGGCACGATCCAGGCCGACCCCCTCCACCTGGACCGGAACGCGTCGGTCGAGGCCCGCGCCCGGTGGCACCGGGAGCTGCCCCGCCGTGTGGCGGCGGAGCGGGCGCTGCTGGCGGAGGAGCACGTCGGCCTGATCGCGGGGGACATCCCGCCCCTGGCCTTCGAGACCGCTTCCACGCTGGACGTCCCTTCCGTGGCGCTCGGGAACTTCTCCTGGGACTGGATCTTCGAGCCCTACCTCGTGGGGAGCGCGACGGGGGAGGATCTCCTCGCGGCGATGCGAGGTGCGTACCGCCGCGCCGATCTGCTGCTGCGCATGCCGTTGCATGGCGAGATGACCGCGTTCCGCGAGGTCGAGGACATCCCGCACGTGGTGCGGCCCTCCCGCGCGGCTCCCGCGACCATCCGCCGTGCCCTCGGTGTTCGGGAGGAGCGGCGACCCCTCGTCCTGGTCTCCTTCGGTGGGTTCGCGGCGGTACGGTTCCGGGAGGAGGCTCGGCCGGACCCCGGCCCCTTCCGCTTCGTGACCTTCGGTGAGGGGCTGTCCGGGCTTCCCGGGGACACGGTCCGCCTTCCGGTGAACCACGCCTTCCGCCACGAGGACCTCGTCGCCGCGGCGGATGCGGTGATCATGAAGCCCGGCTATGGCACCATCGCTGAGTGTCTGACCTCCCGCACCCCGTTCCTCTACACGTCCCGGGACGACTTCCGCGAGTACGGGGTTCTCGTGCAGGGGGTCCGGGAACGGGCCCGTTGCCGCTTCGTGCCCCGGGAGGATCTCCTCTCGCTGTGCTGGCGGCAGCACCTGGAGGTGTTGCTCTCGGATCGCCGCCCGTGGGCCCCGGTGCGGACCGGCGGGGCGGCTGCCGCCGCCGCGAGGCTGCTGGAGCTTCTGGAAGGCGCCGGCGCCCGCCGGGGAGCGAGCCCGGCGCGGGGAGGAGGGGGTCACGTGACGCCGGGCCTGGAGGCCGGGAACGACCCCGGCGGCTGGAAACGGGACGAGTCCGGGTGACGGCAGGACGTCACGGTCCGTCGGGGGGATGGAGTGCTTGCGGGACCAGTCGGATCCCCGAGGGGAGGGTTGGTGGACGCGGCGAGGAGGCCCTCCCGAGGCCGGCAGCTGGTGGATGATCCGGGCTAAATGGCCCAATTCACGAAAACGGTGGCATTCGGCCGCCCCCGGGGCTACGCCTCGGTCGCGCGCCTTGCCAGCGCGGCGCATCGTCGCCCTCGGTGCGTCACCGTATTGGTGAACTGGACCACTAGCAGGCTGCTGAACAACTCCGCGCCGCCGCAACCCGAAGGGCGCGAGGCGTTTGCGGGAAGCCGGGGGGTGCGGCCGCGGCGGTCCCACCGGGTCGGGTCGATGGCTGACCTCGGGCGCCGACCTCCGCGCAAACGGCTCGCGCGCGGGCCGCGGAGTTCTTCAGCAGCCTGCTAAGGCCTCGACGACGGGGACCGGGCCGCATAGGCGCAGCAGTCGTCGGGGCAGCGGCTGGGCCGGGCCGGCCATGCGCCCACCGCCCGGGGCGCCCGTGCCGGCTCCAGCTGTTCCGCGACCAGGTCCACCAGCGTCTCCACGAACCGCGCATGGGTCCCGACGGTGGGCGACCGGACCATTCTCACGCCGAGCTCCAGGGCGCGGGTGCCCGCCTCCCGGTCGAGGTCGAAGAGGACCTCCATGTGGTCCGAGACGAATCCGATCGGATGGACGATCAGATCCTCGACGCCGCGGTCCCGGCAGGCCTCCAGGTGGTCCAGGATGTCCGGCTCCAGCCACGGGTCGGCAGGCCGGCCGCTGCGCGACTGGTACACGAGACTCCAGCGCCCGCGATCGATGGCCAGGTCGCGAGACACCATCCGGCAAGTCTCCAGCAGCTGCTGCTCGTAGTCACAGCCAACGGCCATCGACCGCGGGATACTGTGGGCCGTGTAGGCCACATGGACCCCGTCGCGACCGGAGGAAGGCATCGCCCCCAGCGCCTCCCGGACCCGGGCGACGTTCGCGGCGATGAAATCGGGGTGGTTGAAGAAGGGCCGCGCCTTGACGCAGGTGGGCGCCCCGGGGCCCGCCGCCGCCCGGGCCGCGTCCAGGTTCTCCCGGTACTGGCGGCATCCCGAGTAGGAGCTGTAGGGGGAGAGCACAAGGGCGACCGCATGCCGCACACGTTCCCGCGCCATCCGGCGATAGGTGTCCGGGAGGAGCGGGTGCCAGTTCCGGTTCCCCCAGTAGACGGGCAGGTCGATCCGGCGCTGCCGCAAGGCCGGCTCGAGGAGGGCCAGCAGATCCCGGACCTGCTGATTGATGGGGCTGATGCCGCCGAGGTGGTAGTAGTGTTCCGCCACCTGCAGCATGCGTTCGCGCGGCACGCGCTTGCCCGCGAGTACGTTCTCGAGAAAGGGGAGCACGTCCTCGCGACGCTCCGGGCCGCCGAACCCCACCACCAGCACGGCATCGGGCGCCGGGAGCTGCGGTGCAACGGTACTTCGATGCTCGCTCATGGTCCCTCGGCCTCGGAGCGTCACGGGAGACGGGGCCAGAGGTCTGGCCGAAAAGTCTGGTGCCGTCCGTTGCGGACGCCATGGGCCGGGTTCGAGGCGCCGCGACGAAGGCGATGCTGCATGCATCGGGGAGGAGCGGGAGCGAAGAAGACGGGCCCGTGCCGCCGCAACCCGAAGGGCCGCTGGGGGTTGCGGGCGATTCCCGCGTTGCGCCTCGTCGCCGATGCGCTGGGGCATCGACTCCTCGGCGCGCCTTGGACTCGCCGCGCAAGACCCAGCGGCGGACGGACCAGATTCTCCGGCCGGACCTCTAGGGAAGCAGCACGCCGCCGATGACGTGAACGACGCCGTTGTCCGCGAACAGGTCCACGGCGAGGATCGGCGCGTCGTTGATGAACACGTCACTCCCGAGGACCGAGGGGAAGGTGAACTGCTTGTTCGTCATCCGGACCTGGCTGGACCCCACCACCTCCGCGGAGTCCCGCCGGCCGGGGGCCACGTGGTAGAGGAGGACGTCGGTGAGCTCCATCACCGAGAGCGCGTCCACCAGGTCGATCCCGTCGTTGCCGGGGCCGAGGATCGCCTCGGCGGCGGCGTCGAACGCGTCGTTCGTCGGGGCGAACACGGTGAACTGACGCTGGCCGTCGAGAGCCCGCACGAGGTCCGCCTTCACCAGGGCTGCGACGAGGGTGGACAGGTCCGGTGCGTCGACGGCCAGGTCCACGATCGTGGTGCGGTCCGGGGGAGCTGCCGGGATGGTGGTCAGCGAGGCGCAGAGGGCGAGCAGGGTCCCGAGGGCAACACCT
>JASFRI010000038.1:0-17943 GCA_050115015.1 Acidobacteriota bacterium | reverse complement strand
CGGTCGTCGAGACCTGCCCGCCGCTCCCCATCACGAGCCAGGACGTGGGCCCCCAGTAGGGTGGGGCGTTGATCTCACCGCTGGTGTCGTCCCCATAGCCGACTGCCATCCGGTCCTCCGGGTACGGCTCGCCGAAGAAACCCGTGTCCACCATCCCCGCCGGACCGAACAGGTGCTCCTCCGTGAACTCCGGATAGCTCTGGCCGCTGACGATCTCGATCACCGCCGCCAGGACCCCCCACGCCGAGTGGGAGTGGCGGCGCCCCTCCCCGGGGGGGAACAGCAGCTCCCCCTCGAAGATCCGCCGCATCGCCTCGTCGCGGTCGATCCAGGTGTGATCCGGGTTCGGGTCCGACGGACGGCCGTGGAAGTTCCGGAGGCCGGAGCGCCCCGTCATCAGCTGGCGCAGTGTGATCCCCCGCTTGTCCTGCGGGACATCGGGGAAGTACTTCGTGATCGGGTCGTCCAGACCCAGCTTTCCTTGCTGGGCGAGGAGGAGGATCCCGGCCTTCGTGAAGTCGATGGGGGTCGAGCCGATGGCGAAGATCGTGTCCGGCCGGTTCGGGATGCGCTTCTCCCGGTTCGCCAGACCGTAGCCCCGGTCGAGGACCGTCTTCCCGTCCCGGACGACGACCACGGCCCCCGAGAAGCCCGCCTCGGCCTCCTCCTCCAGGCGCGCCTCCAGGTTCTCCCAGGTCAGGGGCTCCTGGGAGGCGGGCTCCGCGGCGCCGATGAACGCAATCTGGAGGAACCGGTGCGGAGGGCCCTCCTCCAAGCGGAACGGGATCACGAGCTCTCCCCCTTCGGGTGCCGCGAACCTCGCCACCGCCGCGAACGGCCCCTCCGGGCGCGCGCCCTGCAACTCCATCCCGGACAGATCGTCGCGCAGCCGGCGCAATTGCTCCCGGAGCGGACCGGGGCCCACCTTCTCGCGGAGCTCCGGGGCAATCCGCTCCTCGAGGAACCGGTCGAGGTCCGCCTGTCCTCGGCTCCCGGCCAGACGGACGAGGGCCTGGACCCCCTGCCAGCGGGGGGAATCCGGGTCCGGGGTCCCCTGGGCGGGGACGGGCGTGGCTGCGGCGGCCAGCACCATCGCCGCGAGCATGATTCGCTGTTTCATGTCGGTCCTCCTCGTCTTCCCGTCGGCCGGTCCACGGGGTCCATGGCCTGAAACGGTAGACCAGGGGTATGAACGGCTGATGAAGCCCGGTGGCACCGTGATTGCACTACCCGGCCCCCAGAGGCGGGGTTTCCCTCGAAGGCCCGTCCACCGCTCGTTTTCCGCGGAGGCCGCTGCGCGAAATCCCGCAGTCCGCCCCGATCCGCCGGAGGAGTACATGTACCGGATCGTCCACCGAGAGCAGTATGGACCCTCGACGTTCCTCTGGGACGTGGAGGCACCGAAACTCGCCCGCGCCGCCCGGCCGGGCCATTTCCTCATGGTCCGCGTGGACGACACCGGGGAGCGCATCCCCCTGACCGTCGCCGACTACGACCGGGAACGGGGCACCGTGACGGTGGTGATCCAGGCGGTGGGGAAGACGACCCGGCAGATGCTGGCCCTCCCCGAGGGCGCATCCCTGCTCGACTTCGTCGGCCCGCTGGGCCTGCCCAGCGAGATCGGCACCCCGGGGAAGGTGGTGCTGGTCGGGGGTGGTCTGGGCGTGGCCCCGGTCTTCCCCCAGCTCCGGGCCTTCAAGGAGAAGGGGAATCAAACGCTGGCGGTCATCGGGTTCCGGAGCAAGGACCTGATGTTCTGGCAGGACCGGTTCCAGGCGTTCAGCGACGAGCTGCACGTCACCACCGACGACGGGTCATTCGGCCGCAAGGGGCTGGTCACCGACGCGCTCCGGGACCTCCTGGAACAGCACCCGGACGTCGGGGAGGTCGTCGCGATCGGCCCGCTGGTCATGATGCGGGCCGTCGCGGAGCTCACGCGGCCCCTCGGGATCCGGACCATGGTGAGCCTGAACTCGATCATGGTGGACGGCACGGGGATGTGCGGCTCCTGTCGAGTCACCATCGACGGCGAGATGCGCTTCGCGTGCGTCGACGGGCCGGACTTCGACGGTCACAAGGTCGACTTCGGCGAGCTGATGCTCCGGCAGAAGCGGTTCGAGCGCGAGGAGCAGGAGTCGATGGAGCGCTACGCCAGGGAGACCGCGGCGGTGGCCGGACTCCCCTGCGCCGGCGACGACCCCGTGAACGCCGTGGCGGCGATCCGGGGACGTGCCGAGTCATCGGCCCCCGAGCGGCCGACGGTGCCCCCTCCCCTGCCGGAAGGTCCGCCGGTCGTCAAGACGATCCGCACCGTGGCCCCGGATCGCACGCCGATGCCCTGCCAGGAGCCCGCCATCCGCGCCCACAACTTCGAGGAGGTCAACCTGGGATTCCAGCTCGAAGGCGCGCTGCGCGAGGCGGATCGCTGTCTCGTGTGCAAGAAGCCGCGATGCGTGCCCGGCTGCCCGGTGGGGATCGACATCCCCGGCTTCATCCGGGCGGTGGCCCACCGGGACCTTCGCCGGGCCTACCGGATCCTCAAGGACTCGAACGCGTTGCCGGCGGTGTGCGGCCGGGTATGTCCCCAGGAGAGCCAGTGCGAGGCCACCTGCGTCGTCGGCCGCAAGCTGGAGCCGGTGGCCATCGGACGGCTGGAGCGGTTCGTCGCCGACTTCGCCGTGGCCCGGGGGTTGGACGCGATCCCCGACGCGCCACCGACGGGCAAGAAGGTCGCGATCGTGGGGTCCGGCCCGGCCGGACTGGCCTGTGCCGGCGACCTGATCAAGAAGGGGGTCGAGGTCACGGTGTTCGAGGCCCTGCACGTGGCAGGTGGCGTCCTCAAGTACGGCATCCCCGAGTTCCGGCTTCCGGACAGCATCATCGACCTCGAGGTGGACAACCTGCGGCAGCAGGGAGTGAAGTTCGAGCTCGACGCGGTGGTGGGCAAGCTGTTCACGATCCCTCAGATGCTCGAGGAGATGGGGTTCGACGCCGTCTTCATCGGCACCGGGGCGGGCTCCCCGAAGTTCATGAACATTCCCGGCGAGTCGTACAACGGGGTGTTCTCGGCGAACGAGTTCCTCACCCGCGTCAACCTGATGCGCGGCTTCGACCGGCCGCTCTATGACACGCCGGTGGGGATGGGACGTCGTGTTGCGGTGATCGGCGCGGGGAATACCGCGATGGACGCGGCCCGGGTGGCGCGTCGGATCGGCGCCGAGGAGGTCACCGTGGTCTACCGGCGCAGTGAACGCGAATCTCCGGCCCGGGTGGAGGAACTGCACCACGCGATGGAGGAGGGCGTGATCTTCCGGTGGCTCACCGCCCCGACCCGTGTCCTGGGCACCGACGGAGGCTGGGTCCGGGCCATGGAGTGCGTCGAGATGGAGCTGGGCGAGCCGGACGCCTCCGGACGGCGACGACCGGTCCCGAAGCCGGGCACGGAGCACGTCCTCGACGTGGATACCGTGATCTGTGCCCTCGGGACATCCGCGAACCCGGTGATCGCCCAGACCACCCCGGGGCTGCAGGTCAACCGCTGGGGCTACATCGAGGCCGACGAGGAGACCGGCGCGACCTCCCTGCCGGGGGTGTACGCCGGTGGCGACATCGTCACCGGCGCGGCCACGGTCATCCTCGCGATGGGAGCCGGCCGCCGCGCGGCGGGCGGCATCCTGCGCTACCTCGGCCTCCAGCAGGGAGAGAGGATAAGCTCCGACGCCGTCCCCGCCTGAGCGGGAGGAGAACCCGATGCCGTCAACGTGTCCCAAGTGCCACGAGATCGTCGCGGAGGACGTGGTCTGCTGTGCGGACCTGGAGTACAGCTGGAAGTGCGACCGCTGCCACAAGGTCACCACCGGCCTGGCCATCCCGCACGGGAAGTGCTTCCTCTGCGGGGGAAACGTGCAGGTCGTCCAGGGCCACGAGTTCGAGGACCCGATGAAGGTCCGCCCCATTCGCAACGCGGTCCAGTTCGAGCTCAACAGCTATCACTTCTACCGCCTGGCCCGGAAGCGGACGAACGACCCGCTGATGCGGTCGATCTTCGACCAGCTCTACCAGCACGAGGTGGACCATCTGCACCTCCTGCAGGAGCGCTACCACACCCACCTGGATGACGAGATCCTGAACCTGCGGCCGGAGGCGGACGAACTCCTGTCGGAAGCGCTGTTCGAGGGCCTCGATCCCGCGGTGGAAGGGGAACGGCCCCTGGCCCTCTACGACCTCGCCCTGGAGATGGAGCGCCGGACGAGGGAACACTTCCGGAGCCTGGCCCGTACACTGCCCGAGGGACCGGAGCAGGACGTGTGCCTGGAGCTTGCCGCCGAGGAGGAGGAACACATCGCCATGCTGGAGACGGAACGGGAGCAGTTCGTTGAACACGCGGAGTGAGGACCTCGTCACGCGGCTGACCCGGGAGCTGGCCGACCCGGATCCGGAGGCCCTGGACCGCTCGATCCGGCGGATGCAGCTCCTGCTCGGCGATCTCTCCGAGGAGGACTACCACAGGGCTGTGGAGGCGCTCTGCAGCCTCTTCTACATCGACACCAGCGATCACCCCGTCCTCGAGACCCCCCTGGCGAGGGCGACGGAGGTGCTGGCGGAGCAGGGCCCGCGGGTGGTGCCGCTGCTGATCCGCCAGATGGAGAGCAGCGACCTGAAGTCGCACCTCTACCTCGCGCGCGTGCTCGGGCGGATCGGCTGCGATGCCATCAAGCCGCTCCGGGACCTGCTGGCCACCGCCGAGGATCCCTACTCGCGCGCGTTCGCGCTCTACGCCCTGGGCAAGATGAGCTGCCCCGAGATCCCGCAGGCCCTGCCGGAGGTGATCGGCGGGCTGATGCACCCCGACAAGGAGGTCCGGGACTCCGCCGCGCGGACGCTCGGGAAGATCGCGGAGGCCGCCCCGGCGGATACGCTCACCGCGCGGCGGCGGCGGGAGATGTTCGAGGGCCTGCTGCGCGCGGCGCGGGATCCCGAGCCGCCGGTGCGCGCCAAGGCGCTGCGCAGCCTCGGGAAGATGGGCCGGGCGCGGCTGCTGTCGTCGGCCCAGATCGAGCGGGTGACCGACCTGGCCCGCAGCGCCCTGGGGGAAAACGGCAGCACCTGGGACAACGCCTTCATCGTCCGGCGGGAAGCGCGGGAGATCCTGCTGGACGAGTCCAGCCTGGTGGCGGCCCGCGACGTGTAGGCACGAGCACTGGGGCGGGGCCCCGGGAATCGCCGGCATGCAAGGCGCAGACGCCACGTGCCCGGGACGCGGCTCAGGGGCCGGCCCGACCCACGTCCACGCGGACGATCTCCTCGAGGTTGCGCACGTAGATGCTGCCGTCGGAGAAGGCCGGATACGTGTAGCTGCCGCTGCCGGACACGGAGAGACGCGCGGCCTCCACGTACCCCTCCGGGCTGGCGCTCACGACGACGACGCTGCCGTCGTCGTCGAGGAACACGAGGTGGCCGTCCACCAGGATCAGCCCGAGGCCGCCGGAACGTACCTTCCACACCCGCTCCCCGGTCGCGGCATCGACGCAGGCGAGGAAATCGCCGTCGAAGCCGTAGAGGTGGCCCTCGTGCAGCACCGGTAGCGCGAAGCTCCCCTTCAGTGCCCCGGTGCGCCACACCTCGGACACGGCGAAGCCGTCCTCGCCACGCTGCACCCGGAACGAGTGGCTCCCCACCCCGCCGGTCAGCAAGAAGCGGCCGTCGCCGGTGAGGACGGGGGTGGCCCAGCCGAACCCCTGCTCGACGAGCCCGTGCTCCTTCCGCCATAGCTCCGTGCCGTCCGGCCGCAGGCCGAGGACGGACCGATCCGTCACCGCGAGGATCTGCTTCGTGCCGGCCAGCTCCGCCAGGATCGGCGACTGGTACCCGACGGTGTCGTCGCCCAGGGACCAGACGCGCTCTCCCGTCTTGCGGTCGATGCCGGTCAGGCTGTGCCCCCCTTCCCCTCCGGTCTGGACGAAGAGCCGGTCGCCGATCACCAGGGGCGCCGTCGCGAACCCGAAGGGCGGCTGCTTGGCCCCCATCTCCCGGTCCACCCGGACCGACCAGATCTCCGAGCCGTCCGCCAGCTTCACCGCGAACAGCTTTCCGCCGCTTCCCAGACCGTAGATCACGCCGTCGCGGATCACCGGGGTGCCGTTCTGTCCCCCGTCGGAGCCGCCGGTCGCCGGGAAGGTCTCGTCGATGCGATAACGCCACAGCTCCGCGCCGGTCCCCGCGTTCAGCGCCACCAGCCAGTCCGCACCGTCCGCGGCGAAGGCGGTCACGACCTTCCCGTCCACGATGCCGATCCCGGCGTAGCCGATCCCCAGGGGTTTCTTCCATTGGAGGCGCAGCGAGGGAGCGGCGCTCCCGAAGACCCCGGTCTCCGGGGACGTGGCGTTCCCGAGGGGGCCGAGCCAGCCCGGCCAGTCGGCGGCGATCGCCGCCGGGGAGGTGAAGAGGGCGGCGGCCAGCGCGAACGCCGCCGGGATCGAGAAGGCGCGCATGGGACCCCCCTTCCCCGTGACGGAGGAAGCCGAGATCCTACACCAACGCCGCACTATTGCAGCCAGGACTCCAGCATCGCGTCGGAGAGGCGCGCCGGATGACCGCGCCAGACCACCTTGCCGTCCTTCACCACGGCGGCCGCCGGAATGCCGCTCACCGCGAAGTGGGCGCTCAGCGCTCCGGTCTCCTTGGCGACCGGGAACTGGAGGCCGTGTTCCGCGATGAAGGACTCCACGCTCTCGTCGGTGGCGCCACGGGTCTGGCGGGTCAGCGCCAGGACCTGCAGGCCCTGCGGCTGGTAGCGCTCGAAGGTCTGCTCGAGCTGCGGGACCTCCCGCTTGCAGTGCGGGCACCAGGTCTCCCAGAAGACGAGCAGCGTCGGTCCCTGCCCCTGCAGGTCGATGTCGCTCTCGCCCTGGTACCAGCGCTCGATGGACCACTGGCCCGGCGCCGGCTTCCCCACCGCCGCGAGCTCCATCGCCATGGACCGAGCTTGCCTCGCGGCCTGGGTGCTGCCGTACTCCTCCAAGAACCCCTCCATCTGGACCTTGGCCTCCGCGACGTTCCCACCGGCGACGAGGCCGTTGATCTGGTTGAGCGCCTGTGCCGCGGCGCGCTCCATGGAGGGATCCGGGTGGTTCGTCCGGACACGGGTCGAGACGGCGGCGAGATCCGCCTCGAGGGCGTCGACGCGTCGGTCGAGCGCCGCGATCTGCTCCTGGAGGCCCGGATCCGCGGTGGTGGGGGCCAGCCCCCCGATCAGGAGCGCCGCGGAAACGCCGGCGGCGGCAAGGAAGAGCGTGGAACGAGAGGTAGACATGTCGGTGGTCTCCTTGTTGTCCAGGTGAAGAGCTAGTCTTCTGGAGGGGACTGTAGTGACTGCAGGACGTCCTCGGACCGGCTCTCGAGCACCGGCGGCGGCGCGCCGGGACAGTCGAGGCCCCCTGCCACGGCCAGCAGGTTGCCGTCCTCTCCGGGGTCCGGGGACGAGATCTCCGTGAGGACCAGGGTCCCGAGGACGACCCCGATCGCCGCCGCGAGCCCTGTGGTCCTCCGGAGCCTCGAGGCGAACGCGGGTGATTCCAGCAGGGCGGCGATGCGCCGTGAGAGCATCGACTCCGCCGCCATGCCGGGGGCGAGACGGGCGGCCGCCCCCCGCGAGTCGCGGACGATGCCGAGGAGATGCCCGGCATAGCGCTGGGGCGCCATACCTGCCTCCACCACGATCCGGTCGCAGGACCTCTCCGCATCCTCCGCGGTGCGGCGATGCACCCACCAGGCGAGGGGATGGAACCAGAACAGGGCGCAGGCCGTCCGGGACAGGGCGGTCGACAGCCCGTCCCACCGGCGGACGTGGCCCAGCTCGTGGAGCAGGACCGCCTCGACCCGCTCCCGCGTCCAGCTCCCCGCGCCGCGGGGCATGAGGATCACCGGACGGAGGAGGCCCCACGCGCACGGGATGTCGAAGGTCCCCGAACGGAGGACCCGCACACGCCGCCGGATACCGAGACCACGGGCCCTTCCGGTGGCCAGGGCGGTCCATCCCGGGTGCGGCGGCAACGACCGGACGTGCAGGGACAGCAGGACGAGGTCCACGAGCAGCCGGCCCAGGATGATCAGCGCCCCCAGCGCCCAGAGGAGCAGGGCTCCCCGGGCCAGGCGCTCGGGACCGGCGGCGAGGAGCCACCCCCCGCCGGCTCCCCCCGGCGCGTAGAGAGCCTCCGCGAGGCCCCGCTGCCACACCAGCAGCAGGCTCAGGCCGGGGAGGACGGCGAGGGCGGCCAGCCCCAGCGCGCCCACCAGGCTGCGCAGCGGCGCCCGGCCGCGTCCGAGGACGGCACCGGCCAGGAGCAGGGCGGCGAGGAGCAACGTGGCGTTGGCGAGAAGCCCCAGCATCCAGGGCCAGAACGCCGAGCTGGAGCAGGGGAAGAGGTGCAGCCGGATGAAGTCGAAGCTCACGAGGCCTCCTCGGTCTCGCGTAGCTTCTTCTCGAGGCGGCGCAGCTCCTTCTCGTCCAGGTGGAGGTCCGACTCCCGGAGCAGGGCCAGGGCCGCGCGGGCGGCGGAACCCTGGAAGAAGATCCGGACCAGATGGCGGAGGGCGTCCTCCCGGGCGTCCTCCAGATCGATGGCGGGAGCGTACAGGTACCGGCCTCCCTCGCTGCGGCGCACCGCCATCCCCTTCTCGGTCAGGATCCGGAGGGTGGTCCGCACCGCGTCGTAGCTCGGGGGATCCGGAAGGTCCTCGAGCACCCGGGCCGCGCTGGCCTCTCGCCGCCGCAGCAGCACGTCCATGATCTGCCGCTCCCTCCGGGACAGCGAGCCCGGCAGGCGCTTGCGGGAACCTCTCATCTCCTGCTCCTCCTCCGGCCCAGCCGGGCCGGTATTTTTTTACCAGCAACCGGTAAAGATTTACCGCTAGGCTCGGTGATTGTCAAGTCCGGATCACGGCAGGATCAGGGCTACCTGGGCGAAGACCGTTCGAATGGGTTCGGAACCGTTCGACTCCCGTCCGTCGGGAGGGGAGCACGCGTCGATCGGTGCGGAAGGTAGGCCGTCGCAGGAAACGCGGTCCTCTCGATGCGGGCGCCTCGCCGGTCCGCTCCGTACTCCGGGACCTGCGGCGGGGCCCGGATCTCGCGGGGTCTTCAGGAGCCGAAGGCCGCCACCGCCTCCTCCGGCGTGACGAAGATTTCGAACAGCTCCTCGAGATGGGTGAAAGTGAAGGCGGACAGCGGCTTCTCCGGCAGCACCAGCTTGACGTCCCCTCCCCGGTCCTGCGCACGGGCGTAGCAGCTGACGATCTCCCCCAGACCGGAGCTGTCCATCCAGGGCACGTTCCTCAGATCGAGCACGACCCGGACCCTCCCCGCGGTCTCCAGGTCGCGGAAGACGCGACGAAGCGCGGTCGTCCCCTCGGGCTGGGCCAGCTTTCCGGTGAGCTGCAGGACGTGCGTGCCCCCTTCGGTGCGGGTCTGGATCTTCATGGTTCCCCCCTCTGCCGGCGGCCAGTATGACCGGCGGCCCGGCCGGAATCAAACCAGGAGCGCCGAGGGGGACGTGGCCTCGGGCGCATCGCGGCCGGGTCCGGGGGGATGCCCCGACGAGCGGATTCCCGTAGACTGGGGGGCAGCATGGAGTCTCGGGAGGTGCGCATGCGGAGGGTCCTGGTGTTCTTGACGGTCCTGGCGCTGGCCGGTGCGGTCCGCGCCGGCGGGCCGGAGCCCGGATTGCTCGAGCGCGTCGAGGCCGGGGACCGCGGGTCGAACGCACCCCCCGGGCCCACGGAGGGGGCCACGTTCAGCTTCACCCTCGAGCCGGGCGGGTACTACGAGAACAGCTCGACGCTGGGCGCGCTCGCCCCCGGCGACTTCGACACCTACCTGATCACCATCACCCAGACCGTAGATCTCGAGCTGGAGCTGGAGGACTGCTGCGAGTCCGGGGATACTCTCTGTTTCGCCCGCATCAACCCGATGTCGAGCCCGGTCTGCGCGACCTCGCCGCAGATCCTGCTTCGCAGCTTCGCGGACGTGCCTCCGGGGACCTACCGGATCGGGGTCGGCTACACGACGCCTCACAGCGGCGTCTTCCCCTCCGGGTACACGCTGCGAGCCCGGGCGGCCTGCCTGGGGGGCGTCTGCGGCACCTACGAGGCGGGCTGCAGCGGGAACCCGTCCTGCTACTGTTTCACCTCCGCCGAGGGGGAGGAGTCCTGCGCCACCGCCCAGGAGTGCGAGGCACTCGCCCCCTGTTCCACTTCCACGGACTGCGCCGACGGCTTCCGCTGCGTTCCGGACACCTGCTGTCCCGCGGGGCCCGTGTGCGTGGCGATCGACTGCGGCACGGAGAGCGCCTCGCGTCCCGGGCGGGGTCCCACCACCGTCCTGCCGTAGCGATCGCGCCGGGCCGTCCAGCCCGTCACCCGCCCGTCCGGGAGGCCCCCCGGGTCGCACGATGCGCGTCGAGCCAGTACGCCCAGGCGACCAGCAGCCACATGGCCAGGCCGGCAAGGGCGATCGCCCTGGACCCGGGTGGCGGCGGACCGACCAGGTTCGCGAGGTACACCGCCAGGAGGAAGACGACCAGGCCGGCAAAGGCCCAGCGCCCGATCCCGTCCCGGGGCCGGGTGGCCCTCGCGTAGATCAGGGCCCCGAGCGCGAAGAGGCCGAGCTCCGCCACCACCGTGCCCCAGAGGGAATCCCACAGGCCGAGCCCCACCCTGGGCCCGCCCCCGGGAAACAGTGGCAGGTCGGGACGGTGGGTGAGGAAGTCCAGGGCCCAGTGGCTCACGACGAGTCCCGCCAGCCACCCGGCCTCTCGCCGTCTGCCCGAGACGACGCCATACGCGACGCCGATGATCGCCGCCCACACGATCGCCATGGCCAGGCTGTGGGTGATCGGGTACTGGACGAAACGCAGCGGGGTGACGACCGTGTTCCCCGGGTCCACCTCCACCCGCTCGGGCCCGAGGAGCAATAGGACCGGCCAGAGCAGGTCGGCCCACTGGGCGGCGAGGACGGTGGTGCCGAGGGAGACCTCCGGAGCCGGCCTCTTGACCGCCAGGGCCAGGCCGAAGTGCCCGAGGAACATGTCGACTCCTCTCCTTCCGGGATCAGGCGCCCGGCGGGGACGTCCACAGGAGGACGCGAGAGCCGTCGTCCATCTCGTGATCCAGCACGATCCCGGGGCCGCGGCGCTCCAGATCGCGCACGGACACCCGGAGGTCCAGGTGGCGCCAGTCCCCCGCCAGCGCCGTGGTGATCGTGCCGAGGTTGACCGCGTCGTTCATCTTCATCCGCACGAACCAGAACGGAAACGCGATCCGCACCAGCCTGGCGGCCTCCGGATCCCACGCCAGTAGATGGAGGGACGCGAAGGGCCGGCGCTCCGTCCCCTCGAGCTCCCGCCGCACCCGCACCTGGCCTGTGGGCAGGATCTCCACGTAGGCGGGCCCTCCGCCGGCCCGCTCCCGCGCATCCCGGAAGGCGGCCTCCGCCCCGGCGGAATCCGCCGGGAGGACCTCGCTCCAGCGGGAAAACAGGTATCCGGAGATGCTGATCCCGGCCACCGCCAGGGACCCGAGGATGACCAGGACCCAGCCCAGCCAGCGCCAGCGCCGCTTCATGGGCCGATTGTAGCCCGCCCGCGGACCGGATTCGACCGCCTGCCGCGCCCGGGCCGTCGTGCTATTCTCCCGGCATGAGGGCCGCGGAGGACAGGGGGGCTTCCGGGGGCCGAGGGCTCGCCGGGCGTGAGCAGCGACACCCTGGAGCACGTGCCCTCGGTGCAGCGGGCCGGTTCCTCGGGGAGTTGATCCGCGTCACCGGGGACGCCCTTCTTCTCACCGCACCGTTCGCCTCCCCACAGGTGGACAACGCCGAGTCGCGGGCGTGCCCAACGGCAGCCTGCACCGATGGCCCCTGATGATGGCCCTCTCCTTCTACCTGGACCGCGACAACCGCCACTACCACCGCCTGGACAACGCCGAGCCCACCTACCGGCATCTGCTGGTCGCCCGGCGCCGCCCTGGACTTCTCCCCGATGGCCGCCCTCATGGAGGCCACGCTGGTGGACCGGCTGAAGGAGGCCTGCGGCCCGACCGAGGTCCTCCGGGCGGAGCTCGACTCCCAGCAGGCCCATGCTGCCAACCTGGCGGCGGTCCGGGAGGCGCTCGAAGGGCGCGTGGCGGAGCTCGAGGCCGTCGCCCGGAGCCTCCCGGTCCGCATCCTCCGCAAGCTCGGGATTGTCCCGCGCCGCGGGTGACGGGTCAGGGCTTCATCCGCCGGAGCGACTCCCCGTAGGTCGGCGTCCCACCGTCGGCCACGTCCCGGCGGCGCAGCTCGTGGAAATGTCCCAGGGTGTCGTTCGCGGCCGCGAGCTTCTCCACCCGCTCGGCGTACCGACCGACCTTGCCGCCGGGCAGCGCCCACAGGGCAACGTCGTCGGTGAGCGCGTCAACGTACGCCCGCGCGCCGCAGCATCCCAGGCTGAGCGCCGCGCGCCCGCTGTTGATGGCCTGCGGGACCATCGCGCAGGCGGGACGCCCCATGGCGGGCGGAATTCCGGCGTCCACCTGCTGCGCCGCCTCGGTCAGGACCAGGCCCTGCGCAGCATCCAGGAAGAGGATCACCGCATCCGGAGGCAGGGGTGACTCCCCCAGCGGGGCGTAGATGACGTGTCTCCTCGAGCGCTCGAGGACCGGGATCCCTGCCACGTCCTCGTCGCGCACGTACTCCATCCCCGCCATCACCTTGAGCACGTCGCCCAGCTCCGACGCGTAAGAATGGGACGGCTGCGCGAGGTTGTGGGTGTGCACCCCGATGGCGCAGAGCTCGTGGTCCGCCGTGCCGGTGGCGAAGACCCTGGTGGTCCCCTCCTCCCAGAAGACGCATCCGGCGGGAGCCCTTCCCCCCTCGCGGGCGGAGACCTCCTGCGGGACCTCGTCGGTCAGGCAGACGGCCACCGGCGCGCGGCGCAGGCGGAGGTTCCGGGTGAGCGATTCGGCGATGGCGCGCAGGTCTTCCATGAGAGCCTCCGTGGGTCAGGGCTGGGCCGACTCGAGCAGCCGGCGCATCTCCGGCGCGGCGGCGGCCATCGTGGCCTCCGGGCCAGTGCACTTCAGGAACCAGGGATCCGTCGCGGTCTCGATGATCCCGGCGACCATCCGGTAGTCGGGGCTCGGCCCGTCCCCGGACATGCCGCCGGAGTAGGTGCCGCTCACGTCCACCAGCGTGACGGGCATCCCGCCCGCCTCGAAGCGCTCGACGTTCGCCTCCTCCTCCGTGGAGCCGCCGTCGGGCTGGGTGAACTGGCCGTACCAGCGCTGCAGGTTCGCCTCGACGCTGCCGCCGGTGCCCGGAAACACGAAGAGCGCGCATTCGCCGTCCGCCGGATCTCCCTCCGCCCTCGGGATGGCGTACTGCGCCTGGCGCATCCCCGAGGACGGCTGCTCCTCCACCCAGCGCTCCGGCACCGCGAAGGACAGCCCCTCGAACATGGCACGCCCCCCGGCGTCGCCGGGCGCGGTCTGGGGGGTCATGGCGGGCCGGGGGGTCTCGTCCAGCGAGGAAACCTCCGGATCGCCCCCGGAGCAGGCGACCAGCAGTGCCAGCGCGAGCCCCGAGCTCAGAGCGAGGGTCCAAGTGATCGTTCGATGACGCATCATCCGTTCTCCTTCCCGATCCCGACCGTCCTCAGGGCCGCGATCACCTGATCGTGCAGGCTTCCGTTCGTCACGATGACGCCCCGGTTGCACTCCAGCCGGGGCCCGTGCCGGAACTCCAGGTCCGCGCCGTCGACGTCGGTCACCCGGCCCCCGGCCTCGGTCACCACCAGCGCGCCCGCGGCGTGGTCCCAGATCTTCTCCACGTATCCCGGGCGGGTTGGCAGACGCAGGTAGGCGGCGGCCTCTCCCCGGGCCACCACGGCGTACTTGGCCTGGCTGTCCAGCCGCACCGGTGCCGCGGAGATCCCCATCTCGCGGGCGACCCTGGCGGCATCGCCGTGGGAGCTGTGCCCCGACTCCACCGACTCGCAGAAGCGCACCCCGGAGACGGGACCCGCCGGCGCGACCCGGATCGACTTCGTTCCGTCCGTGGAATCCAGAGGCTGCACAAACGCCCCGGAGCCCCGCATCGCCTGGAAGATCGCGCCGCGGCCCGCGCCACCGGCGGCGGCGGGAAGGTTCGGGCAAGCCATGGCGGCGACCGTCACCTCGCCTTCGACGATCAGCGCCAGCGCCACCGCGTACTGCTCCCCACGCAGGAAACCCTTCGTCCCGTCGATCGGGTCGAGGGTCCAGAAACGCGGGCTGTACGTCGACGCACCGCCGTGGTCGATCCAGCGGAGGACGTCGGCCTCTGTGGCGTCCGGGAGGCGCTCCTCCACCCGGCGGATGACCTGGGCGCGGAGCTCGTCGTTCTCCGGCTTGCGCAGCTCGTCGGCGTCCTCCTCGGCGATGATCGGATCCCCCGGGAAGGCCTCGTGCAGGGCGCGACAGACGAGCGCCTGGCTGCCGAAGTCCGCGACGGTGACGGGGCTGCGGTCCTTCTTGGTCAGGACGTCGGGAGCGATCTCGGCCTGCACCTCCCGGCACAGGGCCGCGGCCTGCCGCACCGCGGCGACCGCCGCCTCCAGCTCCTCACGATGGTCGTGCCCGTCTCGTGTCACGCCGTTCTCGTTGCGGGAAGGGGGGCCAAGATGTTCCCCGAAGCCCGGGGATTCTGCGGCTCGATGGTACCCGTGTCAACCGGGACCCGGCGTCCGGCCGCACCCGGGGCCCGCCCCCACGAGACGATCCAGGCAGGCGGGAGCATCTACGGGCGCCGCCGGCCCGGGAAGGGACGGAGCCCCGGAGGAGTGATCCGGCGCCGAAGCGCCTGTCGCACGGTCGCCTCCCTCGCCCCCGGGTCCTCCAGGAAGGAGACCGTCTCCCCCAGGCGAACCGCCACCGCCGTGCCGTCCCGCAGTAGGATGCGGTTGCCGGGCTGCGACGGCACCCGCTCGCCCGGTGTGACGATGCCGACGAGGTTCGTCGGGTCCGCCGCGCAGATGGTGACGAGGTCCTGGGCCGGAGCTCTCCTCCGTACCTCCCGCAGGCGGCGGATTGCGTCCGGACTGGCGTACTGCTCGCCGGTGAACCCGTCCACGAAGCGCCCGCCGCGGATCTCCCCCCGCGCCTCCAGGCGCCGGAGCACCCGGACCATCTCCCGCCACGGCGGCAGCGGGCCCTCCCGCTCCAGCACCGCGCGGAACACCACACCGTATCGCCGCAGCAACGCCCGCGCCACCGGCTCGGCGGCGTGAGGATGGGGCTCCGGACGCAGCAGCGACCAGCGCCCCGCGCGATCCATCCCGGATCGCGGGTCCATCGTCCGGCGCCGGGCGATGCCGCGCCGGGAGCCCCCGCGCTGCGACGAGGGCAGCAGGAGCGCCCGCAGCCCGGTGAAGGTGTCGGAGGTCACCCGGCCGCGGCCGACGAGCTCCGCCAGCCCCGCCTCCACCCGGGCCGGGAGCAGCGCGCACGCGGCCACGATCTCCGCGAAGAAGCAGGCGCCCCGCGCCTCCAGCAGCTCCTCGATCTGGCGCGCCTCGGCTCCGGGCACCGGGCCCGTCGTCCCGGCCATCCAGGCGCCCAGGCTCTCGCGGCCCAGGATCGCGATGGGGGTCGTTCGGATCGGGCCGGCACCGCCGCCGTCCATGGCAGCCGGGGGTCGGGCGCGGCCCCAGACGAAGCGGCCGGACAGGCACAGACCATCCAGCCAGGCGGGATCGTACCCCGCGACGCGGCTGGCGAGGATGGGCTCCTCCCAGGCGCCCGCCGCGGCGACGTACCCCTCGAGCTGGTCGAGCACCGCCTCGAGCCCCTCCGGACCCCGGGCCTGCTCTCCCGGCGCCAGCCGCTGCCACTCCAGCAGGAAGCGCAGGAACGTCCCGGGGGCCACCGGCCGGATCTCCCGGCGCAGCCGGTCCAGCGTGCCACGGTGGATCCTTGCCAGCAGGCCGCGCTCGCACCATTCCGTCTCCGTCGCCCCGGGGGTGAAGCGCCCACGCAGCACGAATCCCTCCCCCTCCAGCGCGCCCAGGGCGGTCCCGATTCGCTCCGGCGGCAGCCCGAGGTCGCCGGCGAGCCCCCGCGCGGTGACGGGCCCCAGCCCCTGCAGCCGGCTGCGGAGAAGCTCCACGAGGGCCTCGGCACCGCCCCAGGTCCTGGAAGCCTGGCGCTCCGGGACCCGGACCTCCGGGTGGATCGGCGCTCCGGGATGGACCGCACGGAGGATCGGCAGCCGTTCCGCCGCCACCCAGAGCTCTTGCCCTCCGGAGGTCGTCATCAGCGCGGCGCGTCCGTCGGTGGCCAGCCGCGCCAGGAGCAGCTCCCAGCCCCCCGCCCGGGCCTCGTCCACCGTGAGCGCCCCCAGCAACAGGAGGCCGTCGTGCAGCTCATCGGCCGAGCGGGCCTCGGGCCAGGCCTCCCGCCGGACCCGCTCGATGACCCCATCGTCGAGGGAGCCCAGATCCGCCGCCGCCTCCGCATCCAGGAAGCGGCGCAGGTGGACCGCCTGCGTGCGGCGCTCCTCCAGCGGCGCATCGTCGAGGAAGGCGTAGGGCCGGGCATTCACGATCTCGTGCGCGAGCGGCGATGGCTCCTTGAGATCCCGCACGTCGATGCGGATCTGCCCGGAGCCCAGCGAGCGCAGCAGCGACTCCAGACCGGTGACGTCGCAGGCCTCCTCCAGGCAGTCCCGCATCGCCTCCTGGACCAGCGGGTGGTCCGGGATCTCGCGGTTTCCCGCGACGTTCTCCAGGCAGGCGAGCTGGTCCGGGAACGCCACCGCCGCCAGGTCCTCCGCCTGCATGCGCTGCAGTCGCGGCGGCACCCGCCTGCCGCCGCGGAAGCGCAGGACCGCCAGCGCGCGCGTCACCGTCCAGCGCCAGCGGATCGGGAACATCGGCGCGTCCAGGATCGCCTGGGCGAGGATCGTGCGGGCACTCTCCGCCGGGACCATCCGGAACAGGTCCTCCGGCGGGAAGCTGTGGGTCGGGCCCAGCGACATCAGGATGGCGTCCTCGGTGGCGGCAGCCTGCAGCTCGAAGTTGAAGGCGCGGCACATCCGCTTGCGCAGGGCCAGGCCCCAGGCGCGGTTCAGGCGGCCGCCGAAGGGGGCGTGGATCACCAGGTGATGATCGCCGGCCTCGTCGAAAAACCGTTCCAGGACGAGGTGCCCGCGGGTCGGCAGGCGGCCCAGGGCGGCCCGGGCGGCGGCCAGGTAGGCCACGATCTGCCCCCCGGCGGCCGGCGGCAGGCCGATGGCGTCCCGGAGCCAGTCCGTCGCGGCGTTCTCCCCCTTCGCGAGCCGGACATCGATCTCCTCACGGAGGCGGGAGACCGCGGCCGACAGTTCCGGACTTCGCGAGGGGGCCTCTCCCAGCCAGAACGGGATCGTCGGCGGAGCGCCCCCGGCGTCGGCGACGAGCACGCGCCCCTGTTCCACCCGGAGGATACGCCAGGACAGGTTGCCGAGCTGGAAGATGTCACCGGCCTGGCTCTCGATGGCGAAGTCCTCGTTCAGCGTCCCGAGGAAGGTGCCGCCCGGCTCCAGGATGACGCGATAGTCGGCGTTGTCGGGGATCGCCCCTCCCGACGTGATCGCGGCGAGCCGCGATCCCCTGCGGGGGCGCAGCCGGCGGTTCACGGCGTCGTGGTGGATCAGCGCGGCCCGCCGCCCGCGGGCGGTGTGAAAGCCTCCGGCGAGCATCTCCACCAGATCGTCGAAGGCGGCACGCGTGAGATCGCGGTACGGATGGGCGCGGCGGACCCGGTCGAAGAGCTCGTCCTCCGACCACTCCCGGGAGGCGACGGCGGCGACGATCTGCTGTGCCAGGATGTCCCGCGGCCACGGGGGAACCCTCAGGCTCTCCAGCTCCCCCCGGCGGAAGGCGTCGAGCAGCG
>JASFRI010000037.1:0-18103 GCA_050115015.1 Acidobacteriota bacterium | reverse complement strand
CGGCGGCCTGGTTCGCGATCACTGGAGCCGGCTGGTTCGCCTCTCCCGCTCCATGGTGGGAGAGGAGGCCGCGGAGGACGTGGTCCAGGAGGGCTTGCTCATCTGCTGGCGCAAGCTCCCCCGGCTGTCGAGGCCGGAGGCGTTCGGCGCATGGGTGACGCGGATCGTGTTCCGGCGCTGCCTGCGCCTTCGCGGCCGGCGGCGGCCGGAGATCGCGGTCGAGGGACTCCCGGCAACGGCGCCGGGCAACCCTCACACGGCGGCCTGGGTGTCGCAGCTTCTCGGCGCCCTGGCGCCGCGTCAGCGGGCGGTGATGCACCTGACCGTGGTGGAGGGACAGACCGACCACGAGATCGCCCGCCTGCTGGGCATCGCCGCGTCGTCGGTCAGGGCCCACCGGCGGCGGGCGCGCCAGCGGCTCGACGCCATGGTGGGCGGAGGGAGCGATGAACCGGGATCATGACCAGGACTTCGACGAGGCGTTCCGTGACTGGGGCCGACGACCCTCTCCGACCGCGCCCGAGGTGGCTGCGACCCGCGTGGTGGCGCGTCTGGAGAGCCGCGCCGGTAGGGCTCTCCGCTGGCGCTTCGCCGTGGTGATAGCAACGACGATGCTCCTGGGGATCCCGCTGGCCCTCTGGCTGATGCCGCACGGTGGCGGGCCGCTCTCCACGACCCCCCCGACAAGAGCCGCACACCCGGCGGCGGCCATGCCCACTCCGCCCCTGGACGACAACGTGGTGCTCTCATGGCTCGACCCGGAGACACCGCTCTACTTCGTGCTGAGTCCCCCGGACTCGCAGTGAGGATGAGGAACATGAGACAGTCGATCCGTCGCACCCTCCTGCTTGTCGCGCTGATGACCGCCGTGGTCGGTTTCACCCCAACCGCCCGGGCGGCGGCCGACGGCCTGCTGACGGGCTACACGCTCTACGTGGGGCACCCGGACAAGAACGTGGAGCCCAGCGGGACCGTGCTGATCGTTCCCGGCACGCTGCTCCCCGACCTCCCGGGCGGCGAGGAGCTGGGCAAGCAGCTGAAGCAAGCCTACCGCCTGAAGGGGCTCGAGCGTCAGGATGACTACATGAAGCGAATGCCGGTGGGTGATGACCTCGAGATGCCTTCGCCGGCTCCCGGCATGGACATTCACATGACGCTGGTGGGGTTCAATGACGAGGTGGCCACCTATAGGGTCGAGATCGCCCAGGACGGCACCCGGATCGCCGACACCCCGGTGAGCGTGAAACGCGGCGGCCGGGCGGTCATCGGCAGTCAGGATGGTGAGGCGGCTCCGTACGTGTTCGTCGTGCTACGCCCTGAGGCGGCCGGCAAGGAACCGGACGCGAGCAAGCCGCGCATCCTGGAGCGCGTCAATCCCCGCTATCCGGAGCTCGCCCGCAAGAACAGGATCTCGGGGGGCGTGGTGCTCCAGGTCAAGGTCCTCGAGGACGGGAGCTGCCAGGTGCTGAAGGTCGTGGGGAGCCCGGACGATCTGCTCTCGGAGGCGGCCCGGAAGGCGGTGGAGCAGTGGAAGTACGAGCCCGGGCGGGACGCGGCCGGCAAACCCGTGGCCACGATCCTGACCCTGACGGTCTCGTTCCAGCTCAAGTAGCCGCGCGCCGGACCGGGGTCCGGTTCTCAATGGCCCGTTCGTTCCGTCGAGCCTGGCCAACGCTCGTCTACCGGCTCATCTTGGCGGGTAGGTATACTGGTTCTCCGGTCTCGGACCGAGCGTTCCCGGCGAAGTGGCCCCTGACCGGCGTCGGATCGGGGGGCGGATGGCCGTCTTCGAGCAGGTACGCTACGTCATGGCCGTGCTCCTGGTCATCTCCATGCCGGGAGCGGTCGGCTGGTGGTTCATCGTGCACCCGTTCGTCGGCTTCTGGCGCCGCGTGGGGGTCCCCGGGACGCTCACCGTCCTCACGGTCTTCCTTCTCGGGTCGGCGGGAGGGTTGTACCTGCTGCGGGAACTGCTCGTCGGCCCGGACCTCGGGACCTACTGGCCACTCCTAGGGCTCGCGCTGCCGCTGATCGTCGTCGCCGCGATCATCCAGCGAAAGCGTCGCAAGCACCTGACGCTCCGGGTCCTGACCGGCGTCGCCGAGATTCTCCCGGAGAGCGGGAAGCTGCTGACCGAGGGGATCTACGGCCGCATCCGGCATCCCCGGTACGTGGAGTTCACCCTGGGGCTCGTCGGCTGGTCGCTGGTCGCCAACTATCTAGGGCCCTACCTGATGGCCGCAGGGACGGTGGCGGCACTCCTCATCATCGTCGAGATGGAGGAGCGTGAGCTGCGGGAGCGCTTCGGCGACGCGTACGACATGTACGCCCGGCTCGTGCCGCGCTTCCTCCCGCGGCGGCGAGCAGACTCCGGGAGCGGCAACCCCGGCTGAGTCGATCCCTCCCCCCTTCGCCCTCCGTCGCTGGTGCATGAACCCAGATTCCCTGCCCCACACCCAGACTCTGGTGATCGCTCCCATTCGGGCGCAATCTGTCCGCAAACCGGTCTGCAGTCACCGGACCACGCCCTACCGGAACCCAAAGGTCGGCGGAGAGACCACCACCGCTGCCCAGGCGCCGTACACGGGCAGGAACGCCGTCTACCACCTGTCCATGGCGCCGAAGCCGGTCCGCCTGCGGAGGAAGCGGGCGCAGAGCAGGGCCGCCCCGCCGAGGTTCGCCAGGAGGATGAGGTTCTCTCCCAGCGCCGCCACCCGGTTGGGGCTGAACCCGAACTCGGAGATCCGTGCCAGGATGGCCCGCAGTGCCAGGGCGTCCACCAGGAGCGCCGACAGGGCGGCCGGTGCGGGCCCCGGGCGGAGATGGCGTAGACCAGGAGTCCCACCACGAGTACGAGAAGCAGGTCGAAGCCGACGAGCACCTCGCGCTCCACGCCGATGCCGCTGCCGGTCACCAGCATCGTCCCCAGGAACGCCAGCAGGAGGAGGGTGAACAGGGGCGTGAACAGGAGGGTCAGCACCGGGGCCATGTTCTCGATGACGCTATGCTTCGCCTCCACCAGCATCCCGGCGATGACGACGGCGCCCGTGGCGCCGCAGGAGAGCATCCACTGGTTCAGCAGGGCCTCCGCGTCCACGCCGATGGCGCCGAAGATGAACGCGGTGAGCCCCATCAGGACGCCGCCCCCCAGGCCGATGAGCACGTAGTAGATCGACACTCGCCGGAAAAGCGAACGAAGTTCATCCGGCGGGTGGGATCCCGCCAGTGTCGGGTGACGTAGGCGTATCCCAAGACCAGCCAGAGCGCGATGGGGAGGTGGATGGCCGCCAGGTACAGGGTGGATTCCCGGGGAACGAAGGGAAGGTCTCCGAACGCCCCCAGTGGGCCTCCACGAAGCCGTTGCGCTCAAGCCTGTGGAGCACCGGGTAGAGCATGCCGTCGGTCCACCGGAGGGCTCCGCCGGACAGCTCCTCCACCCGCTTGAGGATGGCATACCCGTAGCTCTCCCCCTCGGCGAGGATGGACAGCACCGGGGGCGTGGCGGAGGCGGCGACGAGGTCCTTGCCGATGCTCATGCCGCCTGGCTCCCCTGGACCTGGAGTCGCTCATACATAGAGGTATCATGCATGGTGGCCGTCCGACGAACTTCCCCGCCCGCCCACGTAGGAATACATGGTGGTGCGAAGACCGTTGCTCCACTGGCGGCCGTCGGGCCGTCTGGGGGAAACTCCTCTCGTGTCAGGCCCTTCCGGGACATGTCGATTCCCCGAAGGGGCAGGGGGGGGGTGCCCGGTCACCTCGCCCCGGCAAGTCCGTCCTCGCTCCCCGGTTCCCGGCAAGGGAGCGACAATCTGCGCACCACCATGGGTAAGCTACCGGGGCCGCGAACGACGATGGTGTGCGGCCACCCGAGGAGGAGAGCGGCATGTCCAGGGGGCTGAAGATCGGGATCGGCGTGGGGATCCTCGCGGTCGTCGCGGTCGGGGCGACGATGGTGATCCGGAATCGACGGGACCCGGGGATCGAGGTGCAGACCACCACGATCGCCCGCAGGGACCTGACCGCCCACGTGCTGGCCAACGGGAAGCTGCAGCCCCGGAACAAGGTGGACATCTCCGCGAACATCCCCGGACAGATCGTCAATCTCGCCGTGCGCGAGGGGGACTCGGTGGAAAAGGGCGCGTTCCTGCTCCAGATCGACAAGACCCAGTACCAGGCGAGCGCGGAGTCCAGCGAGGCCTTCCTGCAATCCCTCCTGCACGACCGGGACGCCGCGGAGGCCACCCTGGAGCAGGCCCGTTACGACTTCGAGGCCGCGCGCCGCAGCTACGACGACCGGATCATCCCGGAGCAGGAGTTCCAGCGGGCGCGCTCGGCCATGGACGCGGCGGCGGCCGCGGCCAAGGCGGCCGCCGGCCGGGTGGAGCAGGCCCGGGCCAGCCTGGAGGGCGCCCGGGACTCGCTCAACAAGACGACGATCCGGGCGCCGCTTGCGGGAATGGTGACCTCGCTGCCCGTCCATGAGGGGGAGGTGGCGGTCATCGGCACCATGAACAACCCCGGCACCGTGCTGATGACCATCTCCGACCTGGGGAGCATGGAGGCCGACCTGGCGGTCGACGAGACGGATCTGCCCCGCCTCCAGGTCGGGCAGCGCGCGACCCTGCAGATCGAGGCCTACCCGGACGAGGAGTTCCATGGCGTGGTGCGCGAGGTGGGGTCGAGCCCGATCCGCCCCGGCAGCGACGCCGCGACGCGCACCGGCTCGACCACCACCGAGGCCATCGACTTCGAGGTGAAGGTGACGCTGGAGAACCCGCCAGCCAGCATCCGCCCCGGGTTCTCCGTGACCGCGGAGATCGAGACCGGGCACGTCGAGGGAGTTCCCGCCGTGCCGATCCAGGCACTGGTGACCCGCGAGGCGCCGTCGCCCGGCTCGGGTCCGGGGAAGGGAAAGGTCGAGGAGGGGGTCTACCGGCTGGACGGCTCGGTGGTCCGGTTCGTCCCCCTGGAGACCGGGCTGGCGGGAGAGCTGGAGATCGAGGCGCTGGACGGCGTGCAGGAGGGGGACGTGATCGTCACCGGGCCCTTCCGGGCGCTGCGCCAGATCGAGGACGGCGACACGGTGCGCGTCGCCCGGTCGGCGGAGCCCGGCGCAGGCCGGGGGGAGACGCCGGAGGCGAACTGACGATGAACCGTCTGGTCGAGGTGTTCCGGGTCGCGCTGGGCTCCCTGTGGGCCCACAAGCTGCGCTCGGGGTTGACCCTGCTCGGAGTCATCATCGGCGTGGCCACCATCATCACCGTCGTGTCGGCGATCGCCGGCCTGAACCGGTACGTCAGCGAGCAGATCTTCACCCTCAGTCCGGACGTGTTCATCGTGTCGAAGTTCGGGATCATCACCAGCCGCGACGAGTTCCTCAAGGCGCTGCGCCGCAAGGACCTGACCCGGCGGGAGCTGCAGCGGATCCAGGAGCTGTGCACGACGTGCCGCGGCGTGGGCGGGACGATGTCCGGCAACAAGGCCATCCGGCACAGCGGAAACCGGTTGCCGGACGTGCAGGTCACCGGCTCCACCGCGAACCTCGCGGATCTCTACAACCTCGACATCATCGCCGGCCGCTTCTACACCGATGCCGAGGTGCGTCACGCGTCGCCGGTGGTGGTCATCGGCTGGGACCTGCAGGATCAGCTCTTTCCAGACGTGGATCCGCTGGGGAAGATCGTCACCGTCGGCGGCTACCCGCTGAAGGTGATCGGCCTGCTGCGCCGCCAGGGAAGCGTCCTCGGCCAGTCGCAGGACAACATCGCCTACACTCCCCTCTCGGTCTACGAGAGGGTCTTCGGCCGCAACCGATCCCTGGACATCTGGGTCCGGGCGGCCTCCATCGACGCCTTCGGCGAGACCCAGGACGAGGTGCGCTCGCTGCTGCGGCGGCTACGGGGCACGCCGTTCCGTGCAGAGGACCCCTTCGGGATGGTCAACGCCGAGGCGCTGCAGGGCCTGTGGCGCGGCATCTCGGCGGCGGCCTTCGCCATGATGATCCTGATCGCGGGGATCTCGCTCGTGGTGGGCGGGATCGTCATCATGAACATCATGCTCGTGTCGGTGGTGGAGCGCACCCGGGAGATCGGCGTGCGCACGTCGCTGGGGGCGCGGCGCCGCGACATCCGCAGCCAGTTCCTGCTGGAGGCGGCGATCCTGGCCGCCATCGGCGGCGCCATCGGCGTCGTCCTGGGGGTGGGGATCGCCCGCACCGTCGCGGCGCTGACCCCGTTCCCGACTCTGGTGCGGCCGGAGCTGGTGATCGTCTCCATGCTCCTGGCGGTGGCGGTCGGCGTACTGTTCGGGCTGTGGCCCGCGATCAAGGCGTCACGCCTCGATCCCATCGAGGCGTTGCGAATCGAATGACGGGAGGTGACGGAACCCGATGAACCTCGTCCGTCAGGTACGTGCCTCGGTGGACGCCCTGCGCTTCGCCTTCGGCTCCCTGCGCACCCACAAGACCCGTTCGTTTCTCACCGTCCTGGGGATCGTCGTCGGGGTGACGACGGTGATCGCCATGGTGGGGGTGATCGAGGGATTCAACCGCAACGTGATCTCGTCGTTCCAGGCGTTCGGCTCCACGCTGGTGCAGTTCCAGAAGTACGATCCGCGGTTCGGCGGCGGGCCGGGGATCCCCGAGGAACAGCGCCGGCGACGCAACCTGACCCTGGACGACGCCATGGCGATCAAGGAGCTGGCCCCGTCCATCGCGGCGGTCAGCCCGGAGCGCTATCTCTTCCAGGCCGCCGCGTCGCTGACGCTTCGTTACCGCGGCCGCGAGGCCCAGGGGCCGAACGTCGTCGGCGCCGCCCCGGACTACCCGCTGGCCAACAACCACTTCGTGGCGCGGGGCCGCTTCATCACCGAGGCGGACCTGCAGCACCGCACACACGTCTGCGCCATCGGACCGGATCTCGTCGAGGCGCTTTTCCCCCACGAGGACCCGCTGGAGAGGGAGGTGATGCTGGAGGGCCGGCGCTTCCGGGTCGTCGGCGTCATGGAGCCGAAGGGGTCACAGTTCTTCGCCAGCCAGGACAACTTCTTCTTCATCCCGTTCTCCACGTTCGACCATTACTTCCCCTGGGTGAAGAACGGACACGGCGACACGATCCACATCGCCACCGTCCCCAAGAAGCCCGAGTGGGTGCCGCGGGCCATCGAGGAAGGGACCGCCATCCTGCGGCAGCGCCGTGGATTGCGGTTCGGGGAGGAGAACGACTTCGCGGTGATGACGCCGCAACGGATCATCGATCAGTTCCAGCAGGTCACCGCGGGCATCTACCTCGCGATGATCTTCATCTCGGCGATCGGCCTGCTGGTGGGGGGCGTCGGCGTGATGAACATCATGCTGGTATCCGTCACCGAGCGCACCCGGGAGATCGGCCTGCGCAAGGCGGTGGGCGCCCGGCGCGCGGATCTCCTCGGCCAGTTCCTGATGGAGGCGGGCACCCTGACGGGACTTGGAGGCGTCGTCGGCGTCGGCGTCGGTCTCGCCGCGGTGGGCGGCATCCGCGCCTCCGGCCTGCTGCCCGCCGCCGCCCCGATCTGGGCCATCGGCCTGGGCTTCTGCGTGTCGGTGGCGGTGGGCCTGGTCTTCGGGATGTACCCCGCCGTCCGGGCCTCCCGCCTGGACCCCATCGAGGCCCTGCGACACGAGTGAGGCCTCCGGGCACGGAAACTCCCGCCATCGCGACGACTCCAGCGACGACCGTGACGGCCCTCGAAACCCAGGGTCAGTCGGCGGCGGGAGCGGGGACGGTCTTGGTTCCGCGGAGCTCGGCCGCCATGTTCTGCACATCCCGGCCGGAGAAGTGCTCGAAGAAGGCCCACGAGCCGTACGCCTCCTCGAGCCGGGGGACCACCGCCTGCACCAGTTCCTTCTCCTCGTCTTCCTCCTTCATCGCTCCCTCCACGAGGGAACGCAGGTCGGCGAGGTAGCCCCGGAAGGCGGCTACATCCGGCGCGTTGCCGACATCCCCGTGGCCGGGAACGTAGGCGAGGGAGGACGCGGACGGCAGCTTCTGGAAGGCGCCGAGAGTCTCGATCCACGCCGCCGCGGTGGCATCGATCATGTTCGGCAGGGACCGGCGCCAGAAGAGATCGCCGCAGAACACCACGCCGGCGGCGGGGACGATCACGATGGAGTCGCCGCCGGTGTGGCCGGGATAGGAGCGCACGAGGATCTCCTGCGAGCCGAGGTAGAGGCGGACGCCCTCGTCATAGCCGACATCGGGCGCGTAGAGGCGCTCCACGACGGAACGCTGTTCCGGGGACGGGGATTGGCCGAAGAACTTCAGGTTCTCCGTGTGGATCCAGGTGCGGACGTTGCGCTGGGCGAGGACCACGGCACCCTGGTCGTGGAAGAGCCGGTTCCCGGAGACGTGATCGATGTGGTAGTGGGTGTTGATCACGAACCGTATGGGGCGATCGGTCTGCGCGCGGATCGCCGCCAGCAAGGCCTCGGCGGCGGCCGGCCGGTAGAACGTGTCGACCACGACGACACCATCGTCCCCGACGATGAACCCAGCATTCGCGCCCGCGCGACCCTCGACGTCGATCGCGGCGTAGACGCCATGTCCCAGGGGCTTCAGCGTGAACGGCGGCGGCTCCGGCTCGGCAGCAGGAAAACCCGTGCTCGAGAGCAAGGCCAGGACGAGCGGGAGGAGAAGGCGGGATCGGCTCATGGGAGCCATCCTACCGTCCCGGCCCGCGGGCGGGCAACAGGGACGGCAGGCAACTCCTGTCCTGCAGCGCACACCCCGGACCCCCTTCGACCTGCAGGTGACCGGTCTCCCGCTCCTCGTAACGCAAGGAGTCCACGGGCACGAGACAGGTGCGGCGATGATCCGGCCCCGGCCGGTCGCCGCCTAGTCCTCTCGTTCCCCGCCCCGCTGCAGCAGCCGCTGGACGTCCGCCCGGCCGGCGATGGGCGCGAGGTCGAGCTCCACATCCACGATGGACGGATCGTAGCCGGCTTCCACCGCCCTCCGGAGCGTCGTCGCCGCGGCCGCCTCCTTCCCGGCCCACGCGCCGGCCACGGCCTGGAGGTAGAGCGCGTCGCGGTGGTCCGCGCCACGCACGCCCGTGAAGATGGCCAGCGCCCGGTCGAGCTGCCGGAGCGCCTCCGCGTCGTTCCCGCGCCGCCGTGCCACGCGGGCCAGCCCCTGGTGCGCCTTCCCGGCTTCAAGCCCGCCCGCCCGGCCGCCGGCGGTCAGGATCTCCAGCGCCCGGCGGTGGTCGGCCTCCGCCTCGTCCACCATCCCCTGCCGCAGGTGAACCCGGCCCAGGCCGTTGCGCACGCCGGCAAGCCTCGGGTCGTCCGGGCCCTCCAGTGCCGCGGTCATCTCCCGGGCGGCCTCCAGATCGGCCTGCGCGTCGGCCCAGCGCCGCAGCTCCAGCAGGGTCATCCCCCGCGCGTAGTGGGCCTCCGCCAGCTTCAGCCCGGGGACGTCGTCCATCGCCTCGATCATGAGGTCGTAGGCCGCCAGCGCCCGGTCACGCCGGCCGGTGACGCGCAGGAGGTAGGCGTACGTGAGCCGGGCTCTCACCGCCGAGGGGTGCCCCGGCCCGACGGTCTCGTCGTACACGTCGAGTGCCTCCCGGAACAGTGGCTCCGCCTTGTCGAGACGGCCCTGGTTCCGGTACGCGAGCGCCAGGTTGTACGTCGACGACGCCACGTCGACATGGCGGGGACCCAGGGCGCGGATGCGGATCGCGCGGCCGCGCTCGTACTCCCGGGCCGCGGCCTCCAGGTCCCCCTGCCGCCAGTAGAGGGTGCCCAGGTTGTCGATGGCGGAGGCGCGGCTCGGGTGGTCTGCCGGGAGGATCGCATCCCAGATGCCGATGGCGCGTTGCATGACCTCGATGGCACGGTCATGTTCCCCACTGGCGCCCAGGATGCTCGCCTGGTCCGCCAGGCAGAGCGCCAGCTTCGGGTGGAGCGGTCCCGCGGCCTCGAGGATCCCGCAGGCGCGCCCGGAGCGCTCCAGCGCCAGGGAATACTCCTCCTTGCGGAAGGAAAGCCATGCCTGGTGATAGAGGTTCTCGCCGACGGACTCGTCGTCCGGTCCGTGAAGCGCGGTGAGCATCTCCCCCGCACGCAGCAGCTTCTCCTCGGCCAGGTCCAGACGGCCCAGATCCCGCGCCAGGACGCCGACGGTCTGCACCGCCTGGGCGGTCCCTTCCCCTTCGGGGTCCAGCTCCGCCAGGGCGATGCGCTCGGCGGTGGCGGCGTGCTCGAGGCCCTCTTCGTACCGGCCCTGTGCGCGTCGCAGCCAGGCGAGTCCCTTCTCGGCCTCGACGCGCACCTCGGGCGTCACGCTCCCCGCGCCCACACGCTCCACCGCGTCCTCCAGCAGCGGCTCGGCGTCGTCGAGCAGGCCGAGCCCCTCGTACACCCCTCCCATCAGCACCATGAGCCGGGTCTGGAGCTGCGGCTGATCTTCCAGCTCGGTGGAAATGCGCTCGGCGCCGCGGTCGAGGATCTCCCGGGCCGTGACCGTCTCCCCCTGGGCCTGGGCCGGCGCCGGAAGCTGGAAGACCTCCTGGAGGAAGTCGGCCACCTGGTGTGCCGCGGCGGCCTCGGCCTCGGCACGGTCCCGCTCAACCCTGATGCGGTTGGCCTGCACCGCCATCGCGCCGGCGAGGGCCGCCAGCAGGACGAGGACCAGGCCCGTCAGCGAAGCCGCCAGGCGGTTGCGGGCCACGAGCTTCCGGGCCTGGTAGAGGGCGCTGGGCGGCCGTGCCTCGATGGGCCGGTTCTCCAGGAATCGCTGCAGATCCGCCGCCAGGTCGGACGGCGATCCGTAGCGACGCTCGCGGTCGGTGGCCAGCGCCTTGCCCAGGATGGTCTCAAGGTCGGAGGGGTAGGCGCGACCGGCGGCGCGCAGGGAACGCGGCGCCTCCTCGGCCACCTTGCGCGCGGCGGCGGTGAACGAGCAGCCCTCCAGGTCGTGCGGCAGCGCGCCGGTGAGGAGCTCGTACCCGATCACGCCGAGGGAGTAGACGTCGGTCCGGGTATCCACCTCGCCGGGAACACCCCGCACCTGCTCGGGGCTCATGTAGCTCAGGGTCCCGACCATCTGACCCTCGCTGGTCTCGGCGCGGGTGGCCTGCAGCTCCGGATCGGTGCAGCGGGCAACGCCGAAATCCAGCACCTTGGGCTGGCCGATCGCGTCCACCAGGATGTTCGCGGGCTTCAGGTCGCGGTGAATGACCCCCTTCCGGTGGGCATGCTGCACCGCCTCGCAGACCTTGATCAGCAGCCGCAGGCGCTCGGCCGTCCCCAGTTCGTGCTCCTCGGCGTGGCGGGAGAGGAGGAGACCGTCGATGCGCTCCATGGCGAAGTACGGCTGTGGTCCGAAGCCCAGGTCCGTCGTGCCGGCCTCGATGATCTGGGCGATGCCCGGATGCTGCAGCCGGCCCAGCACCTGGGCCTCCACCTCGAAGCGCTTGCGCATCTCCGCGGACGTCATGCCGTGGGCGATGAGCTTCAGCGCCACCTCACGGTGCGGTTTCTCCTGGGTGGCGCGATAGACCACCCCCATGCCGCCGCGGGCGATCACCGCATCCACGCGGTAGCGGCCGATGGTGCGGCCCAGCAATGGGTCGGCGGCGTCCACCGCCTCCTGCAGGGGGTTTGACGCCGCTCCGGACTCCAGGAAGCCGCAGGCCGCGCGGTCGGCGCGCAGGAGCGATTCCACCTCGGCGCGAAGCGCGGCATCGTCGCCGCAGGCCCGGTCCAGGTAGGCCAGACGCTCGGCATCCGGCAGTTCGATGGCTCCGGAGAAGATGCGGTATGCGCGATCGGCGTCGGTCACGCCGCGCCTCGACACCCGCGGCGCGGCCATGGCCGCGGCAGCCACCGCCAGACGTGCGCGGGCGCCCTCAAGGCGGCGGCACCCCGTCGCGGCTCAGCTCGCGGAACAGCCACGCCCGGGCGTAGGTCCAGCGGCGCCGCACGGTCCGCTCCGACAGCCCCAGCACCGTGGCGACCTCCTTCTCCGACAGGCCGCCGAAGAAGCGCAGCTCCACCACCTGCTGGTTCTCCGGATCCTGCTCCCCGAGACGCTCGAGGGCCTCGTCCAGCGCCACCAGGTCCAGGTCGCGGGCGTCGGCGGCAACCTCCTCGGACAGCGTCACCCGCAGGCGCCCGCCGCCGCGCTTCAGGCGTCCCTTCTCCCGGGCGTGATCGACCAGGATGCGCCGGATGGCCTGGGCGGCCACCGCCAGGAACTGGGCCCGGTCCTCCACCACGGCGCCGTCGCGGCGGACCAGCCGCAGGTAGGCCTCGTTCACCAGCGCGGTGGGCTGCAGGGTATGGCCGGGACGCTCCACGCGCATCTGGCGCGCGGCGATCTCGCGCAGCGGCCCGTAGACCAGCGGGAAGAGCCGATCCAGCGCCTCCGCGTCCCCGCCCCGCCATCGGGCGAGCAGGCGGGTGATCTCCTGACCAGGTGCCTCGCTCAAGTCACTCATCCTCCCGGGACTCCAGGATAGGGCGGAAACTGCGCACCTGCAAGGTTTAGCCCGCATCATCCATGAGGGGCAAGGTCGACCGTTCTCGACTCGGGCGCCAGTCCGGAAGACCTGCGGAGACCGACGAAGAACGAGAGGCCGCAGGATGTCAGAGGCGCCTCCGGTATGGCCGACCGCCGCAGGCGGGTGAGGGACCCGTCAAGGCCGGCCAACGCAGGTCGAGCGTTCCCGAGGAGTCTCTGGGGCCTGCCCCTCATGAATCATGCGGGTTAGGGGGGGTGGGGTTGCCCGGCGGCAGGGAGCCGGCGGTCCGGTGGCCGCTCCGGGGCCCGGCTGTCGCTGATCCGGATGAAGGCGTGTTTCGCGTCCAGGCTCCGCAACGAACCCGAGGTCATAATGAAAGCCAGCTATCTCCGCGTCCTGCTCCTCCTCTCCCTCGCCGGCGCGAGCGCCGCCGGCACCCTGGGGGCCGGGGCGCCGGGGCCCCCGGAGGAGACCCGGTTCATCGTCCTGAACGGCATGCGCTTCCGGCCCGGCGTCGAGCCGCTGCCGAGCTTCGCGCCGGAGCTGGCAGGATGGCAGGAGAGCGGGCAGCGCTACCTCCTGGTGCGCTTCGACGGCCCGCTGGACGCGGATCGCATCGAGGCCGCGGAGCGGGCCGGCGCCGCGGTCCTCGACACGCTCTCCCATTACACGTTGCTGGTGGGCGCCGGGCCCGGGACCGTCGGCCCGCTGCGCTCGGTGGAGGGCGTGGTCTGGACCGGCCCCTGGACGCCGGGGATGAAGGCGGCGCCCTCATTGCTTGCGGAGGCCCACGCCGCGGCCCCGACGCCGGAGGAGCCCTTCGTCCTGGTGGCGTATCCGCACCGCGATCGCCGTGCCGCCGAGGTCCTGGACGAGCTCGCGGATGCCGTCCCGGTGCCGGCGGCCGCCCGCTGGGCCACCGCGTTCCCGGAGGCCGACGGCACCGGAGCGGTGCAGCTCGAGCTGACCGGCCCCGCCGACGTCGCCCGCATCCTCCTGGACCTCGCCCGCCAGCCGGCGGTCTTCTCGGTCCACCGCGGCGGCCGGCCGGAGCAGCACAACTCCTGGAACCGTGCCGTGGTCCAGGGGGGCGTGCCGCCCACGGTCTTCGGGCAGACGGCCACGGTCTCCTACCTCGGACTCCCCTGGACCGAGATGCCGCAGCCGGGTGCGTCCCCCCAGGCGGGCGACACCACCGGCGTGGCGATGTACCCCATCCATGCCCGCGGCCTGCTGGGCCAGGGACAGTGCGTCGTGGTGCAGGACAGCGGCCTGGTGAACCTCGACTTCTTCCAGCCCTACGACGCCTGCAGCACGAGCACCAGCTGCATCTCCCCCCAGTGGGACCGGAAGACCGTGTGCCACTACCGTGCCAACAGCAGCGCCACCTGCGGCGACGACGCCCAGTGCGACTTCCACGGCACCCATGTGGCGGGCACCGCCGCCGGGGATCGCTTCGATCACGGCGACGGCGGATACGACTTCGGCGACGGCATCGCGCCGCAGGCGAAGATCGTGTTCCAGGACTACGCGTCGGTGAGCGCCACGAACGACTGCACCCTGGACGTGGCGTCGCTGACCAACCTGCGGACCTCCTATCTGAACGGCACCGACGGCAGCGGCGATCCATGGGAGTGCCGCGTCCATAACAACAGCTGGGGCCTCCCGCTCGCGCCCTCGTACAACGGGAGCTCGCTGACCATGGACCAGTTCGTCTGGGACGCGGAGACCGCCTCCGGGCTGCAGCAGGATCTCCTGGTCGTGTCCTCGGCGGGCAACTCGGGACCCGATCCGTCCACCTTGAGCCAGCCGGCCACCGCCAAGAACGTCCTCACCGTCGGGGCGGTGGACCCCGGCTACATCGGCGGCGTGAACCAGCAGAGCTTCAGCAGCAACGGCCCCACCACCGACGGCTCCGGGCGGATCAAGCCGGACGTGGCCACCACCGGATGCGCGTTCAGCGCCTGCGGCGCCAACGACGCGGACAGCTGCGTCGGGATGGGCGGGTTCACGGCCTGGAAGGGGACGAACCTCCTGTGCGGCACGTCCATGGCGGCGCCCACCGCCTCCGGGGCCGCCATGCTGGTGCGCCAGTACCTCCGCGAGGGGTGGTACCCCTGCGGGAAGCCGGGATGTGCCTCGCCGGCGTACACGGCACCGAGCGCCGCCCTCGTGAAGGCGCTGCTGATCAACGGGACCGACGCGCACGCGGGGGCGCATCTCGGCGACGGCACGCCCATCGAGGACGACCCGGTGCCCAACAACCGCGTGGGGTTCGGCTGGCTGAACCTGGAGAACTCCCTCTACTTCGAGGGCGATCGGCTGCAGGTCAAGATCCTGGCCCAGCGCAGTTCACGCTCCGGCCTGCCGGGTCTGGGCGTCGAGACCGGAGAGACGCAGAGCTACGACCTCCCGGTGACCGGCGCCGAGCCGCTGCGCCTCACCCTGACATGGACCGACCCGCAGGGGACCACCGTGGGGAACGCCCTGGTGAACGACCTGGACCTGCGGGCCGTCGCCCCGGACGGTACCCCCTACCGCGGGAACCAGTGGAGCGCGCCCACGGGCGGGCCGCGGCGCAACTCGCGGCCCAACCCGCCGTTCCGGGACACCACGAACAACGTCGAGACGATCCATGTCCCCGACCCGCAACCGGGCACCTGGACCATCGAGGTCATCGGGACCAACGTCCCCGGACGCGCCGGCAGGTGCGACGCCCCCTGCTCGCAGGGCTACGTCCTGGTGGCCTCCGGCCGCTTCTTCGACGACACCGCCGCCGCCCTGCACGGCTATCTCGCGACGACCGAGTACGGCGTCTCCGGCGGCTGCGACGGGGACGTCTTCCTGGACAACGGCGAGCGCGCCACGCTCAGCGTGACGTTCCGCAACGACGGCGCCAAGACCGCCCCGTTCCCGAAGATCGACCTCTCGGTGGCCCCGGACTCGGACCTACCCGCCTCCGGCGTGGACCTTCTCCAGTCGGTCTGGACCGGCTTCAGCCTCGCCGAGGGGCAGGAGGTGACGCGGAACTTCGACGTCCGCTTCCTGGAGCAGCCCGGCAGCTTCCACGGCCGGTACCTGAAGCTCAAGGTCGACTACACCTGGGATCTCAGCCGCACCAGCAGCGAGTACCTGAGCATCCCTCTCCAGGCGAGCCCCGTGTCCACCCCGATGCTGGCGGAGGATTTCGAGGGCGTCTCCACGGGGGACACACCGGCGCAGTGGACGCCGGAGTTCGCCACGTATTCCTGCCTGACCTCCACCTGCGACTGGACGACGTTCAGCGGCTACATGGCCGGCGGACCGCCCGGCGTGATGACCTACGACAGCGGAACCCCCCGGGACACGCCGAACAAAGAGCTGAAGTTCGGCGCCGGCGACTGCGTGAACGCGCCTCCCTGCTGTCAGTTCGAACGGCTGAAGAGCCCCGACATCTTCCCTTTCCTGAACCGGATGACGGATCTGACGTTCTACTACCGGCTCGACCAGCCGTCCGCCGTCGTCTCCGCCATGACGGTGGATCCGGACGGAGAGCTCGGCGGGGACTTCCCGGGCTCCTACCGCGGCGTCCGGGTCTACGGCTCCACCGGCGACCTTCCCTGGGAGCGCTACCGCGCCGACCTGCGGCCCCTGGACAGGATCCGCGGCACCTCCTTCTCGCTGGCCTTCGGAGGCGGCTCCACGGTGCCGGCCTTCGACGAGCAGGGAAGCCGGCTGGACGACATCCACATCGCCAGCGTCGGCTTCGATGCGGTCAACGCCCGGCCCGGCCCGCCGTCCACGGTCGCGCCGCTGAACGGGGCGACCGGCGTCTCGGTCCGGCCGACGCTGCAGTGGAGCCACACCGCAGCCAACCCTGGACGCGAGTACGAGGTCCGGGTGTGCAGCGATCCCTCGTGCGGCATCGTCGTGTGGTCCGACGGCGGGCTCACCGGGGACCAGATCCAGGTGGAGCCGGCGCTGACCTCGCTGGCGATCTACTACTGGCAGGTTCGCGCCGACGACAACTGCAACGTCGGCGCCTGGAACAACCCCCGTAGCTTCACCACCGGTCAGGCCGACTTCGACGTGAGCTATTCCGCAGGCACCGTGGCGGTGCTCCCGGGATCCCTGGTGATGCGATCGGCCGGTTTGACCTGGCTGACCGGCTGGGATGGCGACGTGACGTTGAGCTGCTCCGGCCTGCCCGCCGACTCCACGTGCAGCTTCGCGCCGAACCCGGCACTGTTCGACGGCACCACACAGCAGAACGTCGAGGTGACGCTGGACGTGGGACCCGGAGCGCTTCCCGGCACCTACTTCGTCAAGCTCGAGGGCCTGGGCACGGTGGACGGCGCGCCGCGGACGCGCTCGGCCAACCTGGAGCTCGAGGTCCTGCCCACCGGACCGGGCGAGGCCCTGGATCTGACGCTGTCGCTCGGCGCCGGTGGTGTGCTGGACCTGACCTGGAGCGGCGGGGGCTGCAACCAGGACGATTTCGGTGTCTACGCCGGCAACCTGGAGACGCTGCACGCCGGCAGCTACGCCCACGACCTGCCGCTGACCTGCAGCACGGGCGGCCTTACCGTGCACGGCGTGCCGGCGGACGTGCAGTTCGCCTCCTACGGCTTCGACGTGGACCTGGAAGGCTGGACCGAAACGTCCCTGGGCTGCACCTCCAGCCTGTGGGTGCAGACCGATCGCTGTACGTTACCGGCGCGAGCCGTCGCCTACTTCGGGACCGCCGCCTGCAACTACGACACGGGTTCGCGTGTGTGCGGGGCGCTGGACTCGCCGGCCATCGATCTGACCGCCACCGACCATGCGCTGTTGAGCTTCGACTACCGCCTGGGCACCGAGCAATTAATCGGCTACGACATCGCCCGCGTCGAGGTGGCCGAGGTGGGCACCTCGAGCTGGATCGTCCTGGCCGACAACCAGGGGGGCCCTGGAGGCCTGGTGGACGACGGCAAGTGGCATCGGGCCTCCCTGGCCCTCCCGATCACCGGGACCGGCGTGCAGGTCCGCTTCTCCTTCGACTCGGTGGACGGCATCGAGAACAGCTACCGGGGATTCATGGTCGACGACGTGGAGGTGCGCAACCTGCCCCTGAACGCGTACTTCCTCGTGACGGCCACGAACCCGGTGTCGGAAGGTTCGTACGGGGAGGGCCTTCTCGGAGCCGAGCGGCCGACCTCCGGTGCTGCCTGTCGCGCCGCCAGCGACCTGAGCTGCCCCTGACCGCCGCAGCCCCTCCGGCCCACGACCGGCGCCGGGCTGTGGAGCGTCTGGCTCGGGCCGAACCCGCCGAACCCCGTGCATCCGTGCTGCAGGGCAGGCTCAGGGCAAAGCCGCGTCCCGGGCCGCGCTGCCCCAGGTGCCGCATTCCTGGAGGCGCAGCAGGTAATAGGAGCTCGCGGGATCGCCGTCGATGGACACCGACACCCCGTTCCCGTCGCTCTCCTCCGAGACGGGGTACGACGCGAGGCGCCCGTCCAGCGGGCCCCGGATCAGCTTGTAGTCCACCGGGCCGGCCCATCCGAGGGTGACCCGGTCCAGGGGCATCACGGCGGGGAAGCCCACCGGACCCTGGTCCGGGTTCGCCACCTGCGGACAG
>JASFRI010000036.1:0-18178 GCA_050115015.1 Acidobacteriota bacterium | reverse complement strand
GTCCCGCACGGTCACCTGCGCATCGGGTAGGGCGGCGCGGATCCGTCGCCGGATCTCGTCTGGCTCGATCATCCTGCCTCCTCGAGACTGCCGTCTGCCGGGTGCCGCTCGGTATGCCTACCGGACCGCTGATCCTAGCAGTACCGGCAGCTCACGCGCCCAGGCGGAGGGCCCGGTGAAGGAAGGCGTGGATGTCCGCGGCCTCCTGGAGGACCTTGTCGGTGGGTTTTCCGGCCCCGTGTCCCGCCCGGGCCTCGACCCGCAGGAGCGCGGGCCCCCCCGCCCCGAGCGCCTGGATCCGGGCGACGAACTTCCGTGCATGGGCCGGGTGCACGCGGTCATCGGTGTCCCCGGTCGTCACCAGGAGCGCCGGGTACCGGGCAGTGCGCAAGTTGTGGTACGGGGAATAGCGGAGGAGGATCGGGAACATGGCGGGATCCTCCGGGTCGCCGTACTCCGGCATCCAGTAGCGGCCGATGGTCCACAGGTGGTAGCGCAGCATGTCGAGGACCGGAACCTGGCAGACCACCGCGCCGAAAAGCTCCGGACGCTGGACCAGGCACGCCCCGGTGAGCAGGCCGCCGTTGCTCCCCCCCTGGATGGCCAGTCGGTCGGACCGCGTGTACCCCTCGTCGATCAACCAGACGGCGGCGCCGAGAAAGTCGTCGAAGACGTTCTGCTTGCGTTCCAGCATGCCCGCGGCGTGCCATTCCTCGCCGAACTCCGCGCCGCCGCGCAGGCTGGGGTAGGCTAGCAGGCCACCGCGCTCGAGCCACAGCAGGCTCGACGGATTGAAGCCCGGCGTGATGTTGATGTTGAAGCCGCCGTACCCGTAGAGCCGGCAGGGGTGGCTCCCGTCGCGGACGAGACCCCGGCGATGGACCAGGAACATCGGGATGCGGGTGCCGTCCGCGCTTTCGTACTCCACCTGGCGGGTCTCGAAGAGGGTCGTATCCGCAGGCAGCTCCGGGGCATGGAAGGTCTCCGGCTCCCGGCCGTCGAACCCGAAGCGGTAGACCGTGGACGGGCTCACGAACGAGGTGTAGCCGAAGAACAGCTCGTCGTGCTCCGGGCGACCGGACAGCCCCGTGACGGAGCCGATCCCCGGCAGGGGGATCTCCCCTCGCGGCTCGCCGTCCAGGCCCGTGCGCAGTAGGCGGTGATGCGCCCGGTGCAGGTAGGCGAGCACGAGCTCGCCGTGGACCGCAGCGCCGAAGTCGAGGACATCCTCCGACTGTGGCACCACGGTCCGCCACGCGGCGGGCTCCGGATGATCGAGGTCCACGGCGATGATGCTGCCTCGCGGCGCGTTCCGGTCGGTGCGGAAGTAGAGGGTGTCGCCGACCGCGTCGATGAAGGCATAGGACGCGTCGAATCCGGACATCAACGGCCGGATCGGTCCGTCGCTTCCGTCCAGGCGCCGGTAGAACACCTCGTTGTTCTTGTCGGTCCCCCGGAACACGTGGATCAGCAGCCAGCGCCCATCCTCGGTCACGGTGGGGGAGACGCCGAGAAGCCGGTCCTCCGGACGCTCGTAGATCCTGGGGTCCTCCGCCGGGTCGGACCCGAGCCGGTGGAAGTGCAGCCGCTGGAAGTAATCTGCATCCGCTTCCGGGACCGTTCCCGGCTCCGGGTAGCGCGCGTAGAAGAACCCCGTCCCGTCGGCGTTCCAGGCGATCTCCGAGAAGCGCACCCAGCGGATGCGGTCCGGCAGGTCCTCCCCGCCGTCGACCCGGCGAACCCGGATCTCCTGCCAGTCGCTGCCGCTCTCCGACAGCCCGTACGCGAGCAGGCCCCCGTCGCGGGAGATCTCCAGGTTCGTGAGGGCCACCGTGCCGTCGTCGCTGAGGGTGTTGGGATCCAGCAGGGCCCGCGGCGACCCGTCGTGCCCCTCCTGCACGTGCAGCACCGGCTGGTTCTGCAGGCCCTCGTTCCTCTGGAAGAAGTAGCGCCCGCCCCGGCGGATCGGCAGCCCGACCTTCGGGTAATCCCAGAGCACCCGCAGCCGGTCCAGGATCGCTCCCCGCTCCGGGACGGCGTCAAGCCAGGACCGTGTCAGGGCGTTCTGGGCCTCCACCCAGGCGGCGACTTCCGCCGACGTGGAGTCCTCCAGCCAGCGGTAGGGATCTCCCACCTGCGTCCCGTGTAGATCCTCGACGAGGTCCTCCACGCGGGCATCGGGGTAGCGGGGTGACATGGTCGGACCTCCTCAGACCGTCAGGTCCGCGGTGGAGAGGAAGCGGGGAGGCCGGCGCACCGAGGTGGCTCGCTCGAAGGCGTACGCCAGCCGCAGCAGCGCCGGCTCGCTGAACGCCGGCCCGATGAACGACAGCCCGACGGGCAGTCCGAACACGAACCCGGCCGGGACCGTCACGTTCGCGTAGCCGGAGACGGCTGCGGCCTGGGAGCTGCCTCCCCCGAAGTGATCGCCGTTGATCAGGTCGGTGGTCCAGGCGGGACCTCCCGTCGGCGCGACGATGGCGTCCAGCCGCTCCTCCGCGACGAGCCGGTCGATCCCCTCGACCCGGGACAGCCGGCGGCAGGTCTCCAGGGCCTCCCGGTAGGCCTCGTCGGTCAGGGGTCCCTTCTCCTGCGCCTTGAGGAAGATCTCCTGCTGGAAGTAGGGCATCTCCGCGTCCCGGTTCGCCTCGTTGAAGTCGATCAGCGCCTGCAGCGTGCGGTACCGGGTGTCCTCTCCGCGGCCCTCCAGGTAGGCGTCGAGATCGGCCTTGAACTCGTAGAGCAGCACCTCGTACTCCGCGTTCCCCAGATCCCGCCCGAAGGACTCCATCTCCACGGGGTCGATCAGCTCGGCGCCGCCGTCCATCAGCGCGACCAGTGCCTCCTCGAGCACCGCGTCGACGCGCTCGTGGAACCCGAAGCGGTCCCGCCACACGCCGATCCGGGCCCCCCGGAGCCCCGCATCGTCCAGAAACGTCGTGTAGTCCGCCGCGGCGTTGCGGCCCTCCTTCTCGGTGATGGCGTCCCTCGGGTCCGCCCCGCAGATCGCCCCCAGGAGGATCGCGGCATCCCGCACGGTCCGGGCCATGGGACCGGCGGTGTCCTGGCTGTGGGCGATCGGGACGATCCCCGCCCGGCTGACCAGCCCGAGCGTCGGCTTGATCCCGACGATCCCGTTGGCGCTCGACGGGCAGACCACGGATCCGTCGGTCTCCGTCCCGATGGCGATCGTGGCCAGGTTCGCCGTGGTGGCCACACCGGAGCCCGAGCTGGACCCGCAGGGGTTACGGTCCAGGGCGTACGGGTTGCGGGTCTGGCCGCCGACGCCGCTCCAGCCGCTCGAGGACCGCTCCGAGCGGAAGTTGGCCCACTCGCTCAGGTTCGCCTTCCCCAGCAGGACCGCCCCGGCTTCCCGCAACCGGCGAACCACCGTGGCGTCCTCGGAGGCCACCGTGCCCGCCAGGGCCAGCGACCCGGCAGTGGTCGCCATGCGGTCCGCCGTATCCAGGTTGTCCTTGACGATGATCGGGATGCCGTGGAGGGGGCCCCGGACCTTCCCCTCCGCGCGCTCCCGATCCCGCTCCCCGGCGATATCGAGAGCCTCGGGGTTCGTCGCGATGATCGCGTGCAACTCGGGCCCCTCGAGATTCACCCGTTCGATCCGGTCGAGGTAGAGGCGGGCGATATCCTGCGCCGAGAGCTCTCCGCTCTCCATCCGTCCCTGGAGATCGTCGATCGTCGCCTCCTGCAGCTCGAACCGGTCCTCGAAGACGGAGCCGGACGCCGCTGCCTTTCCCCTGTCGTCGTTCCCGCCGCCGGGGGCACAGCCCCCGACCGCGACCGCCGCCGTGCCCAGCGCGCCGGCCTTGACGAAATCCCGCCGGTTGATCATGGCTGTGCCTCCTCCGTTGCGATGCTCACCGCATCATACTCCCCCCGGGTGCCGGGAGGCGGGGAGGGTTCCAGCCCGGATGATCCACCACCTGCCGGTTCGGACGGCTGGAAATCCACCACGGCCGCTGAAATTGCGACGGGCGGCAGAACGTGACGGTCCGTCGGAACGGCGCTCCCGAGGCCGGCAGAGGGTGGATTATCCGGGGATGCGGATGTCTCTCGTGACGGTGAGGACACCGTCCTGCTCGACGAGGGGGCGCACGGTATCCCACGTCTCCGACCCGGCGTCACCGCCCTCCCGGGAGAACTGCAGCAGGTAACTCCGATCGCGGCCCTCCGCCGGCCGCACGCGGTAGTGGATGTGCGGGCGCACGCGGGGATCGGTGGCGTAAGCGCCGGGCAGGACGGTGTGGAACTCGTAGGCGCCGTCCGGGCCGGTCCGCATCAGGCCGCACAGGCGCGGGTGCTCCTCGTCCATGCCGCCCGGGGAGTAATAGCCCGCGGCATCGGTCTGGAACACCTGGATCCGGGCGTCCTGGAGGGGGGTCGCCCCGTCGGGGGCCAGCACCCGGCCGCGAACCACGAGCCGCTCGCCGGGCTCGTCCTCGGTGATCAGGGTCACCTGCGGGCCGGGGGCGTCCTTCCCGGCGCAGCGGACCGGGGTCCGGGCCCCGGCCGGCGGGAGCGCCAGCAGGACGAGCAGCGCGGCGAGGCCGCCGCGACTTGCGTCCAGGTTCATCTCTGCCCCTCCACCATCCGGCGCACCCAGCCGTCGACGGCCGCCGCAAGCTCGTCCAGGGCCTCGTCGTCGGTGCGCCCCGAGCGTTTCGGCACGTGAAACGAGTGGTCGCCGCCCTCCACGACGTGCAGCGTCGCCCTTGCCCCGAGCTTCGCCAGGAGAGGGCGGAGCAACTCCAGGTCCGCCAGCCGATCCCGGGTTCCCTGCAGGAACAGCATCGGCAGCCGGACCTCGCGCAGGTGCTCTCCGCGTTCGGCGGATCGCTTTCCCGGGGCGTGCAGTGGAAATCCCAGGAAGACCAGGCCCGACACGCCCGCGAGCGTCTCCTCGGACGCCGCCAGGGACGTCATCCGGCCGCCCATCGACTTGCCGCCCGCGAGCAGCGGAAGGCCGTGGCCAGCCCTGCGGGCCTGCTTCACGGCGGCGCGCACGGTGCGACAGAGCACCGGAGCCGCGTCGGGGCGACGCAGTCCGCGCTCCATGTAGGGGAACTGGTAACGGAGGGTCGCGATTCCCAGCCTCCCGAGACGGTCGGTGGTCCCCTCGAGAAACGGATGCCGCATGCCCGCGCCCGCCCCATGGCCGAGCACCAGCAGGGCGCGGGCATTCCGGGGCCGGGCCAGCAGCGCCGAGACGCGCCTCTGGTCGTCCACCGCGAAGGTCAGCTCCTCGATCGCCATCCTGCGCCCTCCCTCCCGTTGCTTCCCGCGTCCCGCAGGCTGCGACACCGGCCCGCGGCCCGTCAAGCCCGGCGCCGGCCCGGCCCCGGATGTGGTAGAAGGAAGGGGCGGTCGCCGTCGGCCGCGGAGGGGGATCCATGAGCTCGCGGATCGCGGACACGATCCACGCCCAGGGGGAGGAGGCGTTCATCCGCCGGATGGAGGGTCTCTCCGCCAGCGAGAGGCGGGAGATCTTCCACGAGCTGGACGTGCCACCGGCGGGCCCTTCCGCCAGCGCCCGCCGCCGGAACCTCCGCCGCATCCAGGCGGCCTGGCAGCGCCTGCAGGCGGCGGAGGACCCGGACGCGGCGGAGACCTTCGCACGGCACTGGCTGGCCCGGTCCGCCATGCCGATGATCGTGGAGTTCCTGGACCGCATGGAGATCTCCCACCAGGGAGGCTATCTCCAGGACGAGGCGGCCCTGGAGGGGCTGGACCCGGAGGTCGCGGCCGCGGCGCTCCGGGACCTGGAGGCGCGACACGACCCCGAGGATGTGCGGCTCTACGCCGCTCTCATGGACCTCCCGGGCTCCTGATGGTCGATATCACGTATTTCTGCATCGACATCGAGGCCTCCGGGCCCGTGCCCGGCCTGTTCAACATGGTGTCCCTGGGAGCGGTGCCCGTCGTGCGGGAGCGCGGCCGCTGGGTCCCGGCCGACGAGGATCTCTACCTGCTGTTCCGGCCCATGAACGAGGGGTTCGACCCCGAGGCGATGGCCATCCACGGCATCAGCCGGGAGGAGATGGAGTCCCGTGGCGAGGATCCCGGCGCCGCCATGGCGACCCTGCGCGAGTGGTCGCTGGCACACTGCGTGCCGCCGCGGGCCCGCCCCGTCTTCGTGGGGCACAACGCCGTGTTCGACTGGGCGTTCGTGAACTATTACTTCGTGGCCACGCGGGAGGAAAACCCCTTCGGGTGGAAGGCGATCGACACGAAGACGCTGGCGATGGGACGGCTCCGCCTGCCGTGGTTCGACACCCACAAGGAGCGCCTCCAGGAGCTCCTTCCGGGCCTGGGGCCCCAGGACCAGGCGCGGGTTCACCGCGCCGACTATGACGCGCACTACCAGGCGGTGATCCTGGCGGAGCTGTTGAACCTCGATCCACCGCTCTGAGAGCGGGTTTCGGGCTGAGCCGGCGGCGTTGACGGCCGTGGTAGGATTGGACCTGTTTCTCGTGCCATGCGCGAGCCCCTGAGCGGAAGGAACCCGTGCTCCTCCGGCGCCTGATCGCAGCGATGCTGGCCGCCGGCGTCTCCGTTCTCCCGGCAAACGCCGCGGACCCGCCGCTCCATCCCGACCTGGACACGGGGGACCTGCGCCGGGCGGGGCCCTTCTACTACCGTCCCTACCTCCTTCTGAAGGCGCTGGGCTACGACGACAACGTCTTCTTCGACGGCGCGGAGCCGGTGGCGGACGTGACCGCCGCGCTGGCGCCGGGGATCGATCTGCTGCTCCGCACCGGGCCCCGGGGCGGCCTGCGGGTGAACCAGGAGTTCGACTACGTCGCCTTCGCGGAGTACTCCGGGGAGAACCACTGGAACAGCCACACCGAAGTGCGCGGGATCTACGTCCCGAAGTACTTCCGCCTGGTGCTGGACGGTCAGTACCACACGGTCCGGGAGCGCCCCAACCTGGAGATCAACGAGCGCATCCGCCAGGACACGACCCTGCTCCAGGCCATGATCGGCTCCCCCGCCGACCGGCGTCTGGGCATCGAGATGCAACTGGGCCGCGAGACCTTCCGCTACACCGAGGGTGCCTACTACGAGATCACGCGGCGGCGCCTCTCCCGGGATCAGGACACCCTCTCCCTGACCGGGACGGTCCGCCTTCTGCCCAAGACCTACCTGGTGGTCACCGGCTCGCTGCTGAACGCCGACTACGTCTACCCCGAGGAGCGCCGGGACTCGCGCTTCGACTCCGCCGTGGTGGGCCTCCGCTTCGCGCCGACGGCCCGCATCCAGGGGCACTTCGAGGTCGGTCCTGCTCGCTTCCACGCGCTGGACAGGGAGAACGACGATTATCGCAGCTACGTCGGGGAGGTGGAGCTGTCGGGGAGGATTGGCCGCGCGAACCGGCTGTCGGCCTGGTTCCGGCGCGGGATCGACGCATCCGCACTGGAGGACAACCTGTTCTTCCTGTCACGGCGGGGTTCGCTGGGCTACGAGCGCTTCTTCACACCCCGCGTGAGCCTGGCGCTGGAGGTCGGGGACGGGGCGAACCGTTATCCCAACCGAACGCTGTTGCGGGAGCCGGAGCCGCGGGTCGGCACCCGCGTCGATCGGATCCGCGAGTACGAGGGGATGGTCTATTATCGCTTCCGGGACGGGCTAACCCTGAACGTCGGCGTGACCCATCTGGAGGTCGATTCCACCGACGATGCCCTCGACCGTCGACAGAACCTCGTGGCGGTCGGGACCACGGCCCTGTTCTGAGGGGAAAGAGAGGGAACCGATGAGGTCAGCTGCCGCCCTGCTCCTCGGGCTTGCCGCCCTTCTGGCGGTCCCGCCCCTCCACGCGGCGGAGACGCCCTCTGCGGTCACCACCACCGCCTCGATCCCCGCCCTGGGCGGCGGGGAGCCCGAGGACCTGACCCTGGGCGCGGAGGACCTGCTCCAGATCCACGTCTTCGAGTTCCCGGAGCTCGACTTGAAGGTGCGGGTGTCGGAGCGTGGCACGATCACGCTACCGCTGCTCGGCGAGATCCCCGCCCAGGGGTTGACCGTCGGGGAGCTGAAGGCCCGGATCGAGTCGCTCCTGGAGGAGCGCTACCTGAAGAACCCGCAGGTTTCGATCTTCATCGACCAGCACGGCAGCCGGAAGGTCGCGGTCCTGGGCGAGGTCGCCAAGCCGGGGATGTACCAGCTTCTCGGCACCCGGACGCTCCTGCAGGTCCTGTCGGAAGCGGGCGGGCTCACCGACGACGTCGGCGAGGAGATCTACCTCCTGCGGGACCGCGGGACGGGAGGCCCGACGCGGACCACGATCCGGATCGAGGACCTCCTCTCCAGCGCGGATCCCGCCCTCAACCTGACCGTGCTTCCGGGGGATACCATCACCGTTCCCGAGGACGAGTGGATCCACATCTTCGTGGACGGCGCGGTGCGCACCCCGGGTCGGCTCGAGCAACGCTCCAGCGAGCCGCTCACCCTGCTGCAGGCGCTGTCGCGCGCCGGTGGCCCCACCGACCGCGCCAATGTGCGCTCGGTGAAGGTGCTTCGCCACGGCGACGACGGAGAGCTGGAGGAATCGGTGACCGTCAATCTCAAGAAGGTGCGCAAGGGGAAGGAGAAGAACCCCATGCTGCAGGACGGCGATGTCGTGGTCGTCCCGGAGGCCCTCTTCTGATGTTCGACACCCGGCGCGCGCACCTCTTCGACTACTGGGGGGTGGTCCGGAAGCGGATCTGGTTCGTGCTGTCGATCGTCACGGTCATCGTGGGGGTTGCGGCCGTCGTGACGATGATGACCGACCCGATCTACGTGGCCACCGCCCGCATCCAGATCGAGCGCGCCGCGCCGAACGTCATGCCGTTCCAGGAGGTGGTGTCCACCGCGCCGGACTACTTCTCGTTCTACGCGACCCAGGAAGCGCTGATCAGCAGCCGGACCGTGGCGGGGGAGGTCGTCGACTCGTTGAAGCTGCAACGGAAGACGGAGTTCGCCGCGTTCCAGCCTCCGGAGGATGCCGACGACGACGCGCGGGAGGCGTTGCGGGAGAGGCTGATCGACGTGTTCCTGAGCCGCCTCACGGTGGCGCCGGTGGAGGGCTCCCTGTTCGACATCGCGTACCGCTCGAAGGAGCCGCGCCTGGCGGCCCGGATCGCGAACCGCACCGCCGAGGCGTTCATCAACTTTACCGCGGAATCCCGTTACAGCACCACCGAGCGGGCCACGAAGACCCTGGAGACCCAGATCGCCGACCTGCGGGAGGACCTCGAGGCGCAGGACCAGGCCATCCGCGACTACGCGAGGGACAACGGCATACTGCTCTTCTCGGAGGGGCAGGACGCGGGAGTACGGACCCTCAAGGAGCTCCGCGCGGCCCTCATCAAGGCCCAGACGGACCGGATCGAGAAGGAGGCGCGCTACGCCGCGCTGCAGCAGGCGGACCCGAGCGAGCTGCCGGAGCTGCTGCGCCACGACGTGATCCACGAGCTGACCACCAAGCTGGCGCAGCAGGAGGCCCGCCGCGCCGAGCTCAGCAGCCGCGTGAAGCCCGACTGGCCCGAGATGGTCCGCCTCGAGGGCGAGATCCAGGAGATGACCACCCGTCTCGAGGCCGAGCGTCAGGACCTCTACCACACCATCGTCGGTGCCGCCGAGAACGATTACATCGCCGCGCGCAACCAGGAGGCCGCCCTGGCCGCGGCCATCGGTGAGGAGGAGGCGCGCTTCCACGAGCTGAGCGAGCGTCAGCTCCACTACGAGAACCTGCGCGTGGAGCTGCAGGAGAAGCAGGAGACCCTCAACGCCCTGGTGCGGCGGCAGAGCGAGACCACCACGCTGCCGCGGGATCAGACGGGGACCAGCAACGTCCGCATCGTCGACCACGCCGTGGTCCCAAACCGGGCCGTCTCCCCCCGGGTGGCCCTCAACCTCGCCCTGAGCCTGGTCCTGGGGCTGGTCCTGGGGGTCGGCCTGGCGTTCTTCCTGGACTACCTCGATCTCTCGGTGAAGACCCCCGAGGAGGCCCGGGACACCGTGGATCTGGCCGTGATCGGGGTGATCCCCGGCAACGAGGAGGTTTCCCGCATCCCGCGCCTGGTGCGTCGCCGGCAGGCGCCGCCCCGGGAGGATGAGAGGGGCAACGTCTCCATGGCGCGGCCGCTCTCGGCCCCCGCGGAGGCCTTCCGCGACATGCGGACGGCGCTGCTGGTCTCCCAGGCGGCCGGACCGCCGCGGACGATCCTGGTCACCAGCACGGAGCCCGGCGACGGCAAGACCTTCGTCGCCATCAACCTGGCCGTGTCGCTCGCCCAGGCGGGGCGTCGCACGCTGCTGGTCGATTCCGATCTGCGCAAGCCGCGGGCCCATGCAGCGCTGGGCCTGTTCGACCAGCCGGGGCTCTCCACCTACCTGAGCGCGGAGTCCTTCTCGGGGGTGCGTCCTCAGCGGACCCGCATCCCGCACCTGGATTTCGTCGCTTCGGGGCCCCTGCCCCCGAACCCCGCCGACCTGCTCGACTCGGACCGGTTCTCCGACCTGCTGCGGCAGCTCTCCGGCCGGGGGAACGGCGTCCCGGCCCTGCCGGGCCGAGCTCCCGGCGAGCCGCCGCTGGACGTCCTGCTCCCCGCCGCGCCGGCGGACAAGGTGCCCGTCGCGCCCTACGATCACGTGATTCTGGATTCGCCGCCGGTCCTCGCGGTGGCCGATCCGTCGATCATCGCCAGCCGCGCCGAGGGCGTGATCATGGTCGTCCGGGCCGGGGTCACCGGGCGGGCCGAGCTGGCCGAGGCGGTCGAGAAGCTCCGCCAGGTGCATGCCCGTCTGCTGGGCCTGGCCGTGAACGGCGTCCACAGCGACCGGCGCTACTACGGGAAGGCGCGGGCCGAGGAGGCCGCCAGGGCCTCCTCGCAGACCGCGGAGTCGGTCCGGCAGCGCGCCTCGGGAGCTTGAGCGTCCCCGGTGGGTCGGGGCTCCGGCGGGTGGAGCCCGCCCCGATCCCCTTCCCGCGGCAGGTTGCGTCCACGTCCACCCTTCGCCGTGTCGTCCTCGCCGGCGTGGGGGCGGTGGCGATCCTGGCGCCATTGCCCTTCGGGAGCGTCACGCCGCGGGCCGCGTCGTTTCTGACCCTGACCTGCCTGCTGGTCGGTAGCCTGTGGATCGTCTGGCGCGCCGCCGAGGGGCGCTTCCCTCTGCCCGTCGCGGAGCCGCTCCTCCTCTGCGGCGCACTGGTCCTGGGGTACGGGATGCTCCAGATCGTACCGCTCCCCCCGGCGGTGCTCGAGAGCCTGAGCCCCGCGGCCGCCGAGATCCGGCGGCTGTACGAGCCTGTCTCGCCCTCCGGATGGCGTCCGGTCTCCGTCTATCCGTACGCGACGGCCCAGTCCGTCCTGCGGGGCCTGGGCCTCCTGCTGATCGGCCTCGCGGCGCTCGACCTGGCGCGACGTCGCTCCGACCGCCTGATCCTCGGCGGTGTCCTGCTGGCCTCCGGCGGCTTCCAGGCGTTCTACGGGCTGGCGGAGTACTTCTCGGGACGGCAGCATATCTTCGGCTTTGCGAAGAACCTCAACACGGGGGTTGCCACCGGCACCTTCATCAACCCGAACCACCACGCGGGGTACCTCGAGCTGCTGCTACCCCTGGGGATCGCCGGCCTGCTCCTGGCGTTGGAGCGTCGCCGGGCCGCGGAGACCACCGCCGGGCGGGATCGGGCCGCCTTCCTTGCGGCCGTCGCCGGGGTGATCGTGCTGGGGATGGCCACCTCCGTGGTCGCCTCCGGCTCCCGCATGGGCCTGGTCGCGGCGCTCGGATCGCTGATCGCCGTGGGGACCGTCGCCGCCATCCGGTCGGGAGCCCGCGGCTTCGGCATCGCGGTCCTGGTCGCCGCGCTGGGCTTCCTGGGGCTCGTCGCGCACGGTCGCGGCCGCCACGTGATCGCCCGCTTCGTCGCCTCCGCGGACCAGTTCCAGTCCACCATGGGCCGCTTCAACATGTGGGAGCAGAGCGCGGCGATGGCGGACCGGTTCCGCCTCACCGGGACCGGGATCGGCACCTTCCCGGAGATCATGCCCGCCTTCCAGCGCGGCGGGGACGGCCGCATCCTGCGCCACGCCCACAACGACTACCTGGAGTGGCTCGCGGAGCTCGGCCTCCCCGGCATGGTCCTCCTCGGGCTGGTCCTCGTCGTGGTGCTGCGCTCCGCCTCGCGGGGGCACGATCCGGAGGACCCGCTGACGCTGGCGGCACTGGCGGGGCTGCTCGCGCTTGCCTTGCATTCCATCGTGGACTTCAACCTGGCGATCCCGTCCAACGCGCTGACCGCCGTCCTCCTCCTGGGGCTACTGCTCGGCGCCGCCCGCGGGGAGAACGCGGTGGTGCCGCGCTCCGCCCCCGCGCCCAGGATGGCCGCCGTACCGATCCTGAGCGTCATCCTCCTGGCCGCGATCCCCGGCGCCGCGCCGTGGATGCCGCTTCCGGAGGTGGCCGAGGCACCGACCGCCGAGCTGCGCTCGTCCTGGGCGCTGGCCGCCGCCGATTCGGGGGGGGAGCGGCGGCTCCTGGCTCGCGCCCGGGCGATGCACGCCGCGGCGCTGGCGGATTTCCAGACCCTGATCCGGAACGGATCGCCGGACCGGCCGCCGTCCCGGGAGGCGCTGCTCTACCTCCAGACCCGCCTGGACCGCGCCGAACGCCTCCAGGAGGCCGGGCTGCTGCGCCGCCCCACGGACCCCAGGGCCCACCTGGACCTGGGGCTCATGCAGGCCAGCTCCTGCTCCGCCGACACCCTGCTGACGGGGCAGATCCGGCCCTGTGCCTCGATGGCCCTCGAGCAGATCCGCCGGGCCCTGGCGCTGCAGCCCTCCGGTGCGCCCCTGCACGGCACCGCGGCGCGCTTCCTCATCGCGGTGTGGACGCAGCTCCGGCCGGAGGAGCGCCGCGAGGCGACGGCGTACGTCGAGCGTGCCCTGCGCTTCCGCCGCGACGACCGGTCGCTCCGGGAAGCCTGGGAAGCCCTGCACGGAGGGGGCTGAGCGCGGGGCGTAGGCGATCCGTGCACCCCCGGGAGCGGATCTCTGGACATCTCCGCTCGGCGGGGGGACCGAAAGCCCTCCTCATCGACGATTCTCCGCCGCCCCGGGGTGGAATGGAAGTTGCTGCACACGCGGGCGCGGAGGGGTCGGGGGTCGTCCCCGGAGCCACAGGTCCACGGCCCGCTACTGGCCCCCGTTCGATCCCCACGGCCCGCGTAGCCGCCTGCCCCGGTCCCACCCCCGGGTCCGATCGCTGCGCGGGCCGTTTTTTCCCCGCACAAGGCGGGGCGCGCGACCCATCGTGGAGGCGTTCGTGAGAGCCGGAGTTCCAGAGGTCGAGGATCTGCTGGACCGGATCCTGGCGCGTTCCTACGCCCTCTACCGTGCGGCCCTGCTGGTGCACGAGGACCCCGGTGGGCGCCGGACGTTCGCGCTCCGGTGCCCGATCGAGACCCTCTCCCTCAACCTCGTCGGCGCCATCGACGAGATCTCGGATCGGGTCCGCACGCGGGGATGGACGGCTCCCAGGACCCTGGAGGCGATCCAGCGCGAGCAGCGCTCGCGCCGGCAGCGGCCCCCCGGCCGCACGGCGGAGATGCTCGAGCACCTGGCGCGCGAGCACCAGGCGCTGGTTCGCGCCATCGGCCTCGGGCTCGAGGCCGCCGAGCGCGCCGGGGACGAGAGCACGTTCGTGCTGCTGGCCCGGCGACAGGCCATCCACAGGGAGACGGCCCGCCGGCTCGAGGGGCGGCGTGCAGGGGACGTCTGGAGGGAGCTGGCCGCCGGCGTGCCCGAAGATCGCCGGGACCTCCCGTGTCCGCGGTTCATCGTTCCCTTCGGACCACCGCGCCGTTGCCCGCGCGATGCCCCCCTTTGACCCGCCGGATCCAGGAGCGGCAGGGCCCGGAGATTCCTCGGGGTCAGTCCTGGTCCCGGTCGCCGGCGTCCGGGTTCGCCCCTCGGGTCCAGTCCCGTAGCGTGGCCCGATCCGCATCCGAGAGACGCGCGTCCGGGTGCAGCGGCAGGTAGAACCAGAGAGGCATCTCTCCCTCGGACACCTCCTCCCAGATCTCCTCCATCGCCTCCTGCCGCTCCTCGGCATCGAGCCGGTTCCAGGCGGAGAAGTTCACGTGATGCCGCCCGTGCCGAACGTCCCGGGCCACCAGCCAGGAGACCGGCGCGACGTGCGCGTACCAGGGCCAGACCGTCTCGTGGGAATGGCAGTCGTAGCAGGAGCGTCGCAGGATGGCGCGCACCGGAGCCGGGGCGTCGACCTCCTGCTCGACCGGCGGGTTCGTGCGCTCGACCGGCACGACCTGGATCAGCAGGAGCGCCGCCACCACGCCCACCAGGGACCACTTCAGGATTCGCCTCACGTCCCGGCCCTCGATCGCCCCAGCATAGCATCCGGGTCGGACCTCGGCAAGCAGCTGATTTCATGAGACTTCATCGAAAAACGGGGGGGCTGAGCGAGCTTAGAGCGTCGATTCGAGGCCCGAAATGGGCCCTCTAACGGCCCGGACATCCCCGCCGCGGTTCCCGGAAGCGGACCCATCACCGTTCGCGGACCCGGCCCGCAGCTCAGGGCCGGACCTCTACGGCTTCCGGTCCGGAGGCGTAAAGTGGCCGAGCTGGGTCAGCGCGTTGAGGTTGTCCCACTCCACCCAGATTTCGGCGATCTTGCCGTCCCGGATCCGCAGGATCCCGATGAAGGGGATGTCCATCCGCTTGCCGCTGGGCGGGAAGGGGCCCAACGGCCCGGTCTGCGTCCCGGCGTAGCGTGCCCGGAGCGCGACGAGGTCCCCCGACCCGAAGATCATCTCGATCTCCTGCATCGCGTCCGGGCACGTCTTCAGGTCGGCTTGCAGGAACTCCTTGAACTCGGCCAGGTTCGTCACCCGGACGTCCGGGGTCGCCGCCGAGTGTCGCACGACGTCGAGGGCGACGAGATCGTCGAGCGCGTCGAAATCGCGCTCGTTGATCGCCGCGGCCATCTGCCGCACGAGCTGGAGGTTCTCCGCCTCGCCGGCGACCGCGCCAGCGGCGCCGGCCAGCAGCGACAGCCCGAGCAGCGTTGCCGCACAGTGGATCCCGCGGCGAGGAGATCCCGGCTTGCGTGAGGGGGAGCTGGCGGGGTTCATCATGATCTCTCCTTTCGGTGCAGGAACACCTTCGTGCGGTGCCACCACCGGAAATCGGATCATCCGGCGCTCTGACGGCGACGGGTCATCGGCTCGCACGGGAGCCACACGGGCGATCCGGCCGGGATCCACCATCACGCACGGAGTCTACGCTGGCCTGCCGCTGCCGACGCCGGTATATTCTCGGTAATCGAACCATCCGCGGCCAGACGTCCCTGCCCGGTTCGAGGTCACGGGGCTCGCCGTCATTCGCCGTCGGCGATCGGGGTACGTCGACGAGGGCGGTGGACCCGCGCAAGGTCGCCTGACACGTTTGTTGCCGGGAGGAACCGAGATGAAGAAGACAACCATGGCCTTCGCCGCGATGCTCGTTACAGTGATGATGGTGGCCGGGAGCCCCGCCAGGGCCACCTGTCCGTTCAGTCTACCCATCTTCCAGGGCGGCACTCTGGGAACCTACCCGGCCACGTACATCACGGGAGCGGTCGGTCCCCTCGACGGCGCCTTCTTCGCGCAGGGGCAAGGGGTCGTGGCCACGGGCGCGGGGAACGACTCGGGCTGGATTGTCGAGGACTTCGTTGCCACCGGGAGCGAAGGCGCCTACCTTCTCTCGGATTGGGGGAACGCCGGGGTGGACGGCTGCCCCAACGCGGCGTCCAGTCAATCGGAGGCGCTCGACGCGGCCACCGTGGCCTTCCTGGAGGACCTGGAAGGGAACTATGTGGTGCTGGGTGTTCACCACGTGTCTGAACCGGTCCTCATTGCGGACTTCGACCGGATCGGCGAGAACCAGCCGGTCGCACCGCCCGCGATCTCCCCGGTCATCGAGGTCACCTCCGTTGACGCCACTACCGTCCTCGCGAACGTCCGGCCCGCCTACGCGGGAGTCCATTGCTATGACGACGGGACCGGGATCTGCCAGGATCCCGAGACCCTCTGGACAGCGGCCGAATTGGTGGAAGTCCCCAACGGATCCGCGGTTCCCGATTGCGGCCCGCTGGGTTGCAGCGGGGTGACGCTAGCGCGCGACGGCACCTACTGCTGGAACCGACCCGTGTACGTCGCGGGCAGCGTGACGCAGGACTCCGGCGTTTGCTCGATCGTGCCGCTCCCCTGCAACAGCGACGATTACTGCGACGGGTTCCAGTTGGGGGTCTGCCTCTTGCCGCCACCCGACGTCGAGGACTACGGCGTGCTCTCCGGGGGCTGCACGACAGTCGAGGTGCCGCCCGGGACGTTTTACCCGCGGAACCTCGTCGCCTACAAGGAGAAGGGGACCATCCACGTCGAGTTCGACGTCCAGGAGTTCGAGGTCAACGCCTATCAGGTCGTGAGCGAGCGGGGGGTCATCAGCGCGCCGCTGTTCGCGCAGGCCAACGACGGCAGCCTGCAGCACTACGCGATCGAGGTCCTGCCCCGGAATGCCCGTGGCTCCCACGATCTGCGGCTGCAGACCGTGTTCCGAAACGGCACCGTCAACGAGGTGGCGTTCACGGTGGAGAAGCTCTAGCGGTCGGGTCACCGGCCCATCGGGACCTTCCCCCGATCCCATGGGCGACGAGCCTGTACCCGCTGCATCCGCCTCCGGTATACTCCAGGCCGCACCGACCGCGGACGCGAGGAGCCACGCCGTTGCCCCCTGACGCCTCCACCCGAGGCCTTCGATGACCGTCGAGCAGGCCCTCCCGGCGGCGAGCTCCGCCGCGCCGGCCGCAGGGGCGGCGCCGGCCCGCCGCCGTCCGGTGATCCGCGAGGCGGTCATCGGCATCGCGATCCTGGCGGTGTCCCTGGCGCACTACGTCACGAGCCCGCATCACATCGTCCTGCACAACATCTTCCAGCGGCTCTACTACATTCCGATCCTGCTGGCCTGCGCGTGGTTCGGCGTGCGCGGAGGGCTTCTCGTCGCGGTGCTGTGCGCCGCGGCCTACGCCCCGCACATCATCCTGCACTGGGGGCACAGCGAGGCCTACCAGGCGAGCCAGGCCATCGAGCTGGCGATGTTCGCGGTCATCGCGCTGGTGGCCGGCGCGGTGTCGGACCGGGAGCGGGCCCTGCGCCGGGAGGCGGAGGCGACCGCCGCGGAGCGGGACCGGGCGCTCCGGGACCTCGAGGGGACGGTGGAGACGCTCCGGCGTGCGGACCGTCTGACGACGCTGGGAACGCTCACCGCCGGGATGGCCCACGAGATCCGCAATCCCCTCGGAGCCATCGGCGGGGCGGTGGAGATCCTGGAGCGGGACTATCCCGCCGACCACCCACGGCGGGAGTTCGTGGACATCCTGCGGCGGGAGATCGACCGCCTGAACGTCATTGCCGGACGCTACCTGGACTTCGCGAAGCCGCGGAAGCCGGAGCTGGGGGCGGTGGACGTGAACGAGGCGGTGCGCTCGGCGACGGCGCTGGTGGAGAAGAGCGCCGGGCGCGCCTCCGTGCGGATCGAGTCGCGGCTGTCGGGGTCGCTACCCGCGGCCCACGCCGACGCGGGGCAGGTGCACCAGGCGCTGGTGAACCTGCTCCTGAACGGCTCCCAGGCGATGCCCGACGGCGGGGTGCTGGAGGTCGAGACCGCGGTCGTGGAAGGGGACGTGGCGATCACCGTGCGGGATCACGGCGTGGGGCTTCCCGAGGGGCCGGTCGAGCGGATCTTCGAGCCGTTCTTCACGACGCGCCCCGGGGGCACGGGGCTGGGGCTGGCGATGGCCCGGCGGATCGCCGAGTCGCACGGGGGCCGGCTGCAAGCGCGGAACGCCCAGGGGGGCGGCGCGGCCTTCGAGCTGCGGCTTCCCCGGGCGCCGGAGGCCTGAGGAGCATGGGACTGCCGAGCATCCTGCTCGTGGACGACGACCCCAGCCTGCGGCGGGTGGTGGAGTTCCAGCTCGCCGAGGCGGGCTATTCGGTCCGCAGCGCCGGGAGCGCGGAGGAGGCGCTGGAGGTGCTCCGGGAGGAGCCCGCCGATCTCATCCTGACCGACCTGCTGATGCCGGGTATGGACGGCATCGCGCTGGTGGAGCGCGTGCGTGT
>JASFRI010000035.1:0-18223 GCA_050115015.1 Acidobacteriota bacterium | reverse complement strand
ACGCCCAGGCGTTGGTCGATCCCGGCACCGTGCAGGTCACGTCGCACAGCTACTTCGAGAAGGAGGCGGACGCGTCCCGGGATCTGGCCAGGCCCGACGGGGCCCTTCTCGAGGATGCCCTGCTTCCGTGGGCCCGGGGGATGGTCCGGCCCCGGCCCGCCGCCGGGGAGACCATCGAGGCCCGGATCCTCTCCTCCCTCGAACTCGCCCGCCTGCGCCACGAGCCCGAGGCGTGGCTTTTGGGGACGCTCCACCGGAGCGGGGGGACCGAGACCCTGGAGGTCCCCGCCGGGTCGTTCGTCGTCGATGTCCTGACCGCCGAGGTGGCGGGAGGCTCCGGCTCGCGGACCTGGACCTTCTGGGTCGAGCACGACGCGCCGCACCGCATCATCCGCTGGACCCGGAGCGACGGCGTGGATGCCCGGCTGCTCGGCACCGCCCGGGAGGCCTACTGGAACGAGAACGCCGAGCGCTACCGCCAGGCCGTCGAGGCCCTCGGCCTGTCGCCGCGGCCGCCCCGCACACCTTGAGGCGGGAGGCGGGACTCGCCGGATGGGCCGGCGGCCCTGGGCTCCTGCTGCACGGGCCGCCGGGCGGTCCCGGGACGGCCGACAGCCCTGCCCGGAAGCGCTAGAATGGGCCCTCTACCCGGAAGACAACTCTCCAAGGAGACTGCCCCGATGAGCAACGGAAGCTACCTCGTTCCCGATCCCTTCAACGAGCCGGTCCTGTCCTACGCCCCCGGCAGCCCCGAGCGGGCCTCCATCCAGGCCCGTCTGGACCGGATGGCCGCGCGCACCATCGACATCCCGGCGCGCATCGGCGGCCGCAGGGTGCGCACCGGCAGGACGGCCGAGGCCGTCATGCCCCACGATCACGGGCACGTGCTGGGCCGCTGGCACAAGTGCCGGAAGGCCGAGGTCGAGCGGGCGATCCAGGCCGCCCTCAAGGCACACGCCGGCTGGTCCCGGATGCCCTGGCAGCACCGGGTGTCGATCTTCCTGAAGGCCGCGGACCTGCTGGCCGGTCCCTACCGGGACGTGCTGAACGCCGCCACCATGCTCGGCCAGTCCAAGACGGTGCACCAGGCCGAGATCGACGCCGCCTGCGAGCTCATCGACTTCTGGCGCTTCAACGCGGCCTATCTCCAGGACATCTACGCCGAACAGCCCGAGTCCTCCACCGGCTGCTGGAACTACGTCGAGCACCGCCCCCTGGAGGGGTTCGTCTTCGCCGTCACCCCCTTCAACTTCACCAGCATCGCGGGCAACCTCCCGACGGCGCCGGCGATGATGGGCAACGTGGTGCTCTGGAAGCCGGCCAGCTCCGCCGTCTACGCCGCCCACTTCATCATGGATCTGCTCGAGGAGGCCGGCCTTCCGGCGGGCGTCATCAACCTGGTGCCCGGATCCGGGAGCGAGGTGGGTGATCCCGCGCTGGCCAGCCCGGACCTGGCCGGCATCCACTTCACCGGCTCCACCGACGTCTTCAAGGGGATGTGGGCGACGGTCGGGCAGAACATCGCTCGCTACAAGTACTACCCCCGGATCGTCGGCGAGACCGGCGGGAAGGACTTCATCTTCGCGCACCCCAGCGCCGACGTGCCGGCCCTGGTGACCGCCCTGGTGCGCGGTGCCTACGAGTACCAGGGCCAGAAGTGCTCCGCCGCCTCCCGCGCGTACATCCCCCGCTCCCTGTGGCCGCGGGTGCAGAAGGGTCTGCTGCGGGAGCTCGAGAAGATCCGCATGGGCGACCCGCGGGACTTCGGCAACTTCATGGGTGCGGTCATCGATCGCGGGGCCTACGACACCATCAAGGGGTACATCACCTACGCCAAGCGCTCGAAGGACGCCCGCATCCTCTTCGGCGGCGGCTGCTCGGAGCGCACGGGGTACTTCATCGAGCCGACGGTGGTGGTCGCCCGCAAGCCCGACTTCCGGCTCCTGCGGGAGGAGATCTTCGGGCCGGTGCTGACGATCTACGTCTACAACGACGCCTCCCTCGAACGGGCCGTCACCCTCTGCAACGAGGGGTCGCCCTACGGGCTCACCGGGGCGGTCTTCGCCCGGGACCGCGAGGCGATCGTGGCGCTCACCGATGCCCTCACCCACACGGCGGGCAACTTCTACATCAACGACAAGCCGACCGGCGCCGTGGTGGGCCAGCAGCCCTTCGGCGGCGGTCGTGCCTCGGGCACCAACGACAAGGCCGGCAGCTACCTCAACCTCCTGCGCTGGGTGAGCCCGCGGACCATCAAGGAGAACTTCGTGCCGCCGACGAACTGGCCGTACCCTTACATGGCGCCGGAGGAGTAGGCTCGTCGTCATCGGGGGCGCTCCAGGTGATGCCTTCGAAGCGCCCCACAGCCGCGGACTCAGCGCGGAACCACCGCCGTGCGCAGCCATCCGACGAGGTGGTCGAAGTCGCATTCTCCGCGCTCCAGAAGGCCGATCAGGAACGCGTGCGCGTCGGCGGCATCGACCCGGATCTTCCAGCCGTTCGGCCGCAGGAAGACGCCGGTGACGAAGAAGGCGCCCCGCTTTTCATCGGCGCTGAGGTGAAGGACCCGCTTCCGCGGCGCGGCAGGGCCCAGGGGCTCGGATCCGGCCGGGGAGCGGCAACCCAGGCACCCCCATGCGAGCACTCGCCTCGGCCGGGGGGCGGGTCAGGAGCCGGGGGAACGGCTCCCCGACGGCGCCAGGGGGAACCGGAGGAGCGAGAACAGCCGTCGACCTCGCACGCAGTCGACCATCTCCTCCCATACCGAGTCCTCGGCTCCGGCGTGCCCGGAGGGGATGGGAACCGCTTGCGCGGTGCCTTCCAGCTTCGCCACCAGCCGGGACAGGCAGAGCACGAGCCAGTCGCCCCGGGCCAGATAGTCCCCGCCCCGGTCGCGGTTGTGGAACCACAGCCCGGCGCAGGCCCCGGCCGCGACGAACAGGCAATAGCGCTCGGCCAGCGCCGAGCGGCGGATCGAGCCGGGCTTCCAGTCGCGAGCGTCGTCCAGCGCCTGCACCTCCACGTCGAACCGTCCCCGGAGCCCCAGGAGCCGGCGCAGGAGCTCCAGGATCGGCACCTCGGTCCGGGATGACGGGTTCAGCCGTCCGGCGAGGAGTTCGAGCCCGTCGACGATATCGTCGAACCCGTGATTGCTGGTCCCGAGGTCGGAGGCCGCGACGAACCGCTCTCCTCCGACGCGCCGGCTCAGGTCGAAGAGCTGCCGGTGCGTCTCCCGGCGCTCGGCGGTCTCCGCCGCGCCCCCGCCCCGGGCCCGGCGCAACCGCAGCGGGCGGAGCTGCGCGGCGATGATCCCGGTGTTGATCGCGGTGCTGCCGTCGAAGAAGCTGACGACGGAGGCGTCTCGCATCATCTTCTGGAAGATCCCGGACCGGTGGCCTTCCCGCAGGAAATGCCGGGCGCCGAACACGACCGCACAGCGCCGGATCAGGCTCTCCGCCGTCACGGGGACCAGGTACTTCGTTGCGGCGGACCACAGGCTGAGGCGGTGCGGAAGCACGTGGATGGCACGGCTCGCGGCCAGCGCCACCGCCTCGCAGATCAGGAGGTCCAGGTAGGCGTCGAGCAGCTTCGAGCGGGCCGACGGGATGTCCACGACCGTGGCCCCGTACAGCCGCCGGTCGAGTGCGAACTCCAGGGCCGCCCGGAGGGCGGTGTCCGCCGCGCCCAGCGAGAACCCGGCGCACTGGATCCGGGTGACCTGCAGTGTCTTCAGCGTCAGCAGGAAGCCGTCACCGGGATTGCCGAGCACCGCCGAGGCCGGCACCGGCGTGTTTCGGAAACGGATACCGGCGATGTCCGCCCCGCGGATGCCGTGGGTCGGGATGCGGGGCAGGTGCTCGAAGCTGCCCGCCGGGAGCTCGTCCTTCTCCAGGAACAGCAGCGAGAGCGGCGTCATCTTGCCGGAGTGAGGGGTGTGCGCGAGCACCACCATCGTCCGGGCCATCGTGGCGTTGTTGATCAGCCACTTCGAGCCGGACAGGGCGTAGGTGCCGCCGGAGAGCCGGGCCCGGGCCTCGGTGGCGGCGAGGTCGCTGCCGTGGGCCTGCTCGGTGAGGGCGAGACAGCCGAGGTGCCCCTCCCGGAGGTGCCGGGCGAGGGTCCGGCACTTCCCCGGTTCGGCATCCAGCCAGACCGGCAGCGCGCCGAGCCAGGTCTGGCCCAGGGTGATGGTGGTGGTGAGGTCCCGGCGGGCCGCGACCCTCGTCAGGGCGAGCATCTGCTCGCAGTTCGCCAGACGGCCCCCGTGCCCTTCCGGCACGAGGTAGCTCGGGAAGCCCCAGTCGCGGAGGGTGGCGACGCTCGCCGCGGGGAACGCGCCCTCCTCGTCCCACCGGACGGTGGGCGCGTGCGCCAGGGGGTTCGACGGTTCCTGCGGGTCGGCGAGGAAGCTCTCCAGATCCAGCGCCTCGCGCCAGACCCCGATCTCCATCCGTCCTCTCCTCTCCCCGTCCGTCCCGGGCGCCGGACCGGAGGCGCATTCCACGCCGGACGGGCCGCGCTTTGCAGCCATGCTGGTCACTCGACCGCGTCCCGGAAGTCTACCATCGCCCCCCACTTGCAAGCCTCACTTCTTGTCTGCCAACATATCCGGTGGTCTGACCCGAGGATCCGATGATCGATCCGGAATGCCGGATGCGGAGCGCGCCCGGCCGCGGGAGGTCGACCCGGTGAAACGAGTCCTCCTGGTCTATCCCGAGTACCCGCCCAACACGTACTGGAGCTTCGCTGCCGCGATGCCGTTCATCGGCCGGCGGGCCTCGATGCCTCCGCTGAGCCTGATCACCGTCGCGGCGATGCTCCCCTCTGACTGGGAGCTCCGGCTGGTGGACATGAACATCCAGCCGCTGCGTGACGATGATCTCTACTGGGCGGACATGGTCTTCACGTCCACCATGCTCGTGCAGGGGGCGTCCCTGGACGACGTGATCCGGCGGGCCGGTCGGATCGGCGTCCCGGTGGTGGCCGGTGGCCCGCACCCGAGCACCGCCATCGACGGGATCCCCGGCGCGGATCACGTCCTCCGCGGCGAGGCGGAGAACGTGCTGCCGGCGTTCCTCGCCGACCTCGCCGAGGGCAACGCCCGCCGGGAGTATCGCAGCGAGGGCTTTCCGGAACTCTCCGCCACGCCGCCGCCGCGGTTCGACCTGCTGGATCGCGACGCGTACGCCAGCATGGCGGTCCAGTACTCCCGGGGCTGTCCCTTTACCTGCGAGTTCTGCGATATCTGGCAGCTCTATGGCCGCAGGCCCCGGGTCAAGGGGACGGAGCAGTTCCTCGCCGAGCTGGACCGCCTGCACGAGATGGGCTGGAGAGGCGCCGTGTTCGTCGTCGACGACAACTTCGTCGGAAACCCGAGGCGTCTCCGGCCCTTCCTGGAACGGCTCGCCGCGTGGCAGTCGGACCACGGCTATCCCTTCGACCTGTTCACCGAGGCCTCCGTCAACCTCGCCCACCACCCGGACCTGATCCGGGGCATGCGGGAGGCCGGGTTCAGCATGGTGTTCCTCGGGATCGAGACGCCCTCCAGGGAGAGCCTGGCCGCCACGAACAAGCACCAGAACCTGCACACCGACCTGCTGGAGGCCGTCCGGTGCATCCAGCAGGGCGGCCTGGAGGTCTCCGGCGGCTTCATCGTCGGATTCGACGGCGACCGGAAGGACATCTTCGATCGCCAGGCGGCGTTCATCGATGCCGCCGCGATCCCCATGGCCATGGTCGGTGTCCTCACCGCGCTTCCCGGCACGGACCTCTACCGGCGGCTCGAGGGGGAGGGCCGCCTCCAGGAGGCATGCGGCGGGAACAACACCCACACGTTCCAGGCGAACTTCCGGACCGGCATGCCTGCGGAGCACCTTGCACGGGGCTATCGCCGGCTGATCGCGACCGTGTACGACCGGAGGCTGCGCAACTACTTCCGTCGATGTCGCGACTTCCTCCGCCGCTGGGGGCCGACCCCCCGCTTTCACCGGTCCCTCCGCCGCAACGAGATCCGGGCGCTCTTCCTCTCCCTCGCGACGATTCCCCGCCGGCCGTACGGCCGGCAGTTCCTCCGCTTCCTCGGCTGGACCCTCCTCCACCGGCCCGGCCGCTTCGCCGAGGCGGTCCGGCTCGGCGTCATGGGGTTCCATTTCCGCAGCATCACCGCGGGGGCGCTGGCCTCGGAGGACCTCCGGGAGGAGGCGCGGGTCGCCCTCGAGGACTTCGGCCGGCGCGTCCAGGACGGCGCACCGGCGAGCGACCCCGCGATCCGGCGCGAGCTGCAGGTTCGCCGGCGACGGGTGCTTCGCCGGTTCCGACGGCGGATCGCCCGGCTGGATCCAACCTTCCGTCCCGTCGCCGAGGGCGACTACGCGACGTTCCTCGCGGATCTCGACGACCTCCTGGCGGGTCTCGGGCCGGCGGCGGGCCCGGGCCTCGGCGGCGGTCGGGAGCTCCTCGAGGAGATCCGGGACTTCTGCCGGCGCGAGGAGGACGTCCTCGCGTTCCGGTACCGGGAAGTGCGGCAGCGAGCCGGCCGGAGCCTCGACGAGCTCCAGCGGGGTGCCTGGCAGCTCTACCGCGAGCAGCGTCGCCGGCTGCGCATGGCCCGGCGGCGCCTGGGCCGGCTCCCGCGGGAATACCGCCCCATCGCGCGGCGGGAGTACGCGGCCCTCCGGGGCAGCCTCGGCCTGATGGCGCTCGAGGTGCCGTCGGACTCCTAGTCTGCCGTTCCGGCAACGCCGCCAGCGTCGCGGAGGGCCGGGAAGGAACCTCGCCGCATATCCGGAACGGGACACCTGGTGTTCCGTGGTTGGCCGGACCAGCGCGTCTCGCTCCCGCTTCCAACCCTCGGGGAGGTACCGGCGTTTCATATTTCATGCGCCGACGAATCTGTGGAGGTGTGCTCGCCCTGGCAGCGCTGCTGCTCGGGTGCCAGCCGCCGCGGGAGGAGCCGCGGGCGCTTCTCCGCGCGGCGCAGGCGGCCCTGCGGCAGGCCGACCAGGTCACCTACGAATTCGACCTGCGACCGACCGGCGCCGAGACGGAGCGGCTGGCGCCGATGCGCGGCCGGGTCTCCCTGCAGCGGCTCGATCTCTCCGGTGCCGCCTTCCTGGCCCGCTTCGACGCGGAAGTGCGGCCGGCAGACGGGCGCGCCTACCGTCTGCGGGGCGTGAAGATGCGCGACCGGGTGGAACTCCTCGACACCCGGAGGCGGCGGCTGCTGCACGCCTCCGTCTACAGCGGCGGTCCATCCCTCGTCTCACGCATGGAGCCGGGCTTCCTCTACGCCTTCTACGACCCCGAGTCCCTGGACGGGGAGATCGAGGCGGAGGAGGTGGACCTCGACGGCTCGGAGACGATCGGTGGTGAGGACTGCGACTGGGTGCGGGTCCGCTACGCAGACGACGAGGAGGACTCCCGCTGGTGCCTGGCCCGGTCCGACGCGCTCCCCCGCGCCCTGGAGTGGATCTCGCCCGAGGGAGAATCGAGCCTGAGGCTCAGCTCCGTCACCGTCGGCGGACCCCTCCGGTTCGATCCCCTCGAGCTACCCGAGGGGTTCGAGCAATTGGAGTACACGGTCGGTCCCGAGCGCGGCTCCCCGGCGCCCGCGGTCTCGATGCGGCGCGCGGACGGCACGCCGGTCCTTCTGGGCGACCTGCGGGGGAAGGTGGTTCTCCTCGACTTCTGGGCGACCTGGTGCCCGCCCTGCCGCGCCGAGCTGGCCGCGGTGGACCGGCTGGTGGGCGAGTTCCAGGGTCGAGGCGTTCGGGGTTACGCCGTCAACGCGATGGAGCACCTCGAGGCGGGCGATCCCCCGGCCGTGTTCGGGGAGCTGGGGCTGTCCTCCCTGGAGCTGCTCCTGGAGGGAGACGCCGCTCACGACCACTACGCGCGGGGCAACCTTCCGGCCGTCGCGCTCCTGGATCGGGTCGGTCGCACCGTGGGCGTCACCACAGGGTATCAGGGGGATGGGACGATCGAACACCTCCGCGAGCTGCTGGAGACGATCCTCGCCGCGGAGCCTGGTTCCGGCCCGCCCGGCGACTGATCCGGGCGTTCGTCCTGCCGGCGGCCGCAGTAGCCTCCGGCCGTTCCGCCAGCCCCGTCATCTTCCGGCTCGAAGTGTCCGAGGCGTGGGCGCGCGGATGGCCCGGGAAGGACCCGCCGGGGCCGTGGTGACCATCCGCAACGTTGCCGGGGTCGCCCGTGCTCCCCGGCGATCGCTCCAGCAGACCCGGAAGCCCGCCTGGATTGCCCCCGCCCCGCCGAAGGGATAGCCTGTCCGCTGCCCTCCGGCCCCGCGAAGCGGGCGGGACCCCTAGCGATCTGATGACGTCCGGTTGACATGCGGGGAGCGCATCCCGCGGCGGTGCAAGGTGGAGGAAACGAAAAAGGCGAAGATGTCGCTACCCCGCAAGATCGCCAACGGCGTCTTCCTGGGTGTCCTCCTCCTGATCGGGCTGGAGCTGTTGCTGCGCCTCATCGGCGTCGTGGTCGCCCACTCGATCCAGGGGTCGGGAGGGGACGGGCCGGCCGGGGCCTTCCACATCGTCGCCCTCGGGGATTCCTGGACGGAGGGCCGTGACGACGGGCGCTACCCGGAGTTTCTCGAGGAGGCCCTCAACCGCAGGGGCGACGGGACGGCCTACCGGGTGACGAACCTGGGTCGCTCGGGGACGAACTCCTCCCAGGCGGCGCGGCTCCTGGCCGAGCAGTGGGGGGAACTCCAGCCCGATCTCCTGATCGTGTGGACGGGGAACAACGACCACCACAACCTGACCGACAGCACGTACTGGCGGTTCGAGGATGGGAGCCTCGGCACCCTGTCCATCCTGGAAGCCCGGATGCGGATCTTCATCCACTCGATCCGGGTCTACCGCCTCGGTCGTCAGGTCTACCGGGCGGTCAGCGGTCAGCCGACGACGAACGTCTACTTCTACCGGGAGACGTCGGATGCCCAGTCGTCGTCCCGCGACGTCGCGATCGACCGGGAAACCCACCGACGGCAGCTCGAGTACAACCTGACCCGCATCGTCGAGATGGCCCGCAACGAGAGAATCCCGGTTGTCTTCGCGACCTACTTCCACTTTCACGGCTACCACGTCAACGAGATCATCCGGGATGTGGCCAGCAGCTACTCCGTGCCGCTGGTCGACAACAACCTGCTTTTCCACGAGCGCATCGCGGTGGAAGATCGCCCGGCCTACCTGGTCCCGGACGGCCATCCGAATCCACGCGGCTACCGGTTCATCGTGGACAACATCCTCCGGGTCCTCGACGGGAACGAGCTGCTCCCCTCCTCTCCCTGAGGGGGCGTCCGGCGCGGGGTCGGACCCGGTGGCGTGCCGCGGGGAAGCCGGCTCCCGGAGAGGCTAGCGGTTGCCGCGGTTCGTGACGGTCACCCCGGCGCAGCACGCGATCCCGTCGGGAAAACCGGGATGCTCGCTGGCATGCCAGACGAGGACGGTCTCCCGTCAGGGACTTCGAACAGCAGCGCGAGGAGATCCTGACGGTTGCCGTCCAGCGTCTCGCAGTGACCGTCGGGCGGCGTGTCGAGCGGGGATCGCGGCCTCCCGGACGGTCTCACGCGATGCGGTCGCCCCGGTGTGCGAAGATACCGCCGCCCATCCTGGAGGGATCCCGATGCCGCGTGCCTGCACCCGTCTCCTGACCGCCGCCCTGGTCGCCCTGCTCACCGCGGTGCCGTGCCTCGCCGTGGATCCCCACGCCGACGTGTCGGTCGGCCCCACCGCGCGCCTGCACGACCTGTTCGCGCGGGAGTGGGAGGTCCGCCTGCGGGAGAACCCGCTTCTGGCCACGTCGGTGGGGGAGCACGCCTACGACGACCGGCTTCCCTCGGTGACCCCGGCGGACCTGGCGCGCCGGGACGGCCTCTGGCGCGGGTTCCTGCAGGGGCTCGAGGCCATCGAGCCGGAAGCCCTGGGGGAGCAGGACCGGATCAGCCGCGAGATCCTGATCCGGCAGCTCGAGGATCGCATCGCGGGCTACCGGTTCGGCGCCTACCAGATCCCCCTGAACGCCGACTCCGGGTTTCACACGGGGCTGGCCCGGCTGGCGAGCACGATGCCGCTGTCCACGCCGGCGGAGTACCGCAGCTACATCGCCCGCCTGCGCGACATGCCGCGCTACTTCGCCGAGCAGATCGCCCTGATGCGGCTCGGCATGGAGCGCGGGATGACGCTCCCGCGGGTCGTCCTGGAGGGGATCGACGGGACGATGGAGCCGCACGTGGTCGCGGACCCCACGGACAGCGTCTTCTGGGCGCCCTTCCGGGAGTTCCCCGTCGGCGTCCCGGAGGCGGAGCGGGAGCCGCTGAGGGAGGAGGGGGCCACGGCGATCCTCGAGGGGGCGGTGCCCGCGTACCGCGCGCTGCTCGCCTTCATGACCGACGATTACATCCCGTCCGCCCGGACGACGGTGGGCGCCTCGGACCTGCCCGACGGCCGCGCCTACTACGCTCAGCGGGTCCGCCACTTCACCACCCTCGACGTCACGCCGGAGGAGGTCCACGCGATCGGCCTGCGGGAGGTGGCGCGGATCCAGGAAGAGATGGACGCGTTGGTGGTGAAGGTCGGGTTCGAGGGGACCTTCGCGGAGTTCCTGGAGTTCCTGCGGACCGACCCGAGGTTCTACGCGCGTACGGCGGACGAGCTGCTGAAGGACGCCGCCTGGATCGCCAAGACCATGGACGGGAAGCTGCCGGCGCTGTTCGGCCGCCTGCCGCGGCTGCCGTACACCGTGGAGCCGGTCCCGGCGCACATGGCCCCGAAGTACACCGCCGGCCGCTACGTCGGCGCTCCCGCCGGCAGCACCCAGCCGGGCCGCTACTGGGTGAACACCTACGCCCTGGACACCCGCCCTCTCTACAACCTGGAGGCGCTGACGCTCCACGAGGCGGTCCCGGGCCATCACCTGCAGATCGCGCTGAACCGGGAGCTCGAGGATCTGCCGCCGTTCCGGCGAAACTCCTACATCTCCGCCTTCGGGGAGGGATGGGGTCTCTACTCCGAGTGGCTGGGCATCGAGGCGGGGTTCTACACCGATGCCTACAGCGACTTCGGCCGCCTCACCTACGAGATGTGGCGCGCTTGTCGCCTCGTGGTCGACACTGGAGTCCACGCGAAGGGCTGGACCCGGCGGCGTTTGATCGATTACCTGTCCTCCCACACGGCGCTCTCCCTGCACGAGGTGACCACCGAGACCGACCGCTATATCTCCTGGCCGGGCCAGGCGCTGTCCTACAAGATCGGCGAGTTGAAGATCCGCGACCTTCGCCGCCGCGCCGAAGGGGCGCTCGGCGAGCGCTTCGACGTCCGGGCCTTCCACGATGCCGTCCTCGCGAACGGTTCGATCCCCCTGGACACCCTCGACCGCCTCATCGACGCCCACATCGAGCACAACCGCCGGGACAACCGCCGGGTCGGACCGGCGGAATCGCCCGAACACAAAGGAGAACATCGCTGAAACGGCCCCCTGAGAGGGCTTAGAGCGCCCATTTCGACCCGGAAATGGGGCCTCTAACGGACCTGGAGATTCCTTAGAGGGACCATTTCGCCCCCGGAATGGCCGCTCTAAGGCCGAATCCGCGCCCGGTTTTCAGCTGAAGTGCTTCTCGCTCAGTGAGATCCTGCGGTCCGACCCCGAAGCATAAACGGGCGCGCCGCCCACCCCGTGGCGCGAGCATTCGCTACCGGTCGGTCAGTGCGCGGTACTCGGCCATGACGTTCAACCGGTGGAGATGCGGGGTCATCGCCGCCATGCCCTGGTCGGGTGAAGCCCCGGTCGGCGGGCCGAGCAACGGTGACATCGCGTAGGACGCGGTCGCTGCATCCACGTCGAGGCCATCCCGGATCGCCTGCCGGACCCGCTCGTGCAGCTCGCGCAGGTAGGCGAGGAAGTTCTGTATCGCCGGTTGCGCCTCGCCGGTGGGGCCGTGGCCCGGGATGATCGTCTCGCAGTCGATCGTCGCCTGCATCCTCTCGAGGCTGGCGATATAGGGTCCCGTGCCGCCCTCCAGGAGCATCGGGGGCACACCCTTGGCCATCAGGTAATTGCCGGTCCAGGCCGCTCTGGCGGTTGGCACGTACACGATGGTATCGCCCGGTGCGTTTCCCGGGCCGAAGTGCCAGAGCTGAACTTCGATACCGCCGAGATCGACGGAAGCTCGTTCGGAGAAGGTCACGTCGGGCTTGCGCCATTCCGTCACGTCGTCGAGGGCGCGGAGGTTTCCACGCAGATTGCCGGCGCGACGTCCCTTCTCGCTCGCAAGGTCAACCATGCTCTTCCGGTTTTGTTCCGACGAGATGATCGTCACATCCGTGGCGAAGCTCGCGTTTCCGAACGTGTGGTCGCCGTGGTAAGTCGTATTGACCAGGTAGCGGATCGGCCTATCCGTCAGCGAAGTCACGATTTCCTGAATCTGCCGGCCCACGTCGCCGTTGATCCCCGCATCGATGACGAGCGCCGCCTTCTCCCCCACGATAACGCCGTTGTTGTCCTTCGGCATCTCGTCGGCCAGCAGTGCATAGACTCCCTCGGAGAGTCTCCGCGTCAGCAACTTCAGTCCTTCAGGGTTCAAGTTGGGGCCTACATAGTCCCTCGGCCGCTCGACGAGTTCGCTGGATCGTGCCATCGTGCGCTTCCTTTCATGTCGGCAGCCAGGTCAGGCGTGTTGGCTGCGGTGCGTTTCATGGTGTCCTCAGCATCCGGCCTGCTCAACATAGAGTGGACCTCTTGAACCCCGACCGCCGTCGCAAAAACGGACAATCGACTTGCCCTTCCGGCCAAACCCCCGCGTGGACGTTCTGCCCTCGCGAGTCGCCACGATCGAGGCCGTGCGCGGAAGCGTCGACAGCTCCCCTCCTTCTGGCCGGAGTTCAGCCAGGAGCGGGACTCTCCTGGTCCCGTGAACACCGTCGAGGAGTGCTGCCGGGTTTCCGACTTCGCTATACTCCTGGCATGGGAATCCGACGCGATGTGGCGGAGCGCATCCCATCCTGGCGCCCGGCCGTCGCGCTGATGGTCGCCGCGTTCCTCGGCTGTGCCGGCGGGGACGGATCTCCAGCTCCTTCCGGGAGCATCCGCAACGTCCTGATCGTCACCCTGGATACCGTCCGGCAGGATCACCTCTTGCCCTATGGAGGCCCCGTGAAGGTGCCGACCCTGGAGCGCCTTGCGCAGGAGGGGGCCCTCTTCCGGCAGGCCTTCACCGTCGCGCCGATCACGCTGCCGTCCCACGTGAGCCTGTTCACCGGCCTGTACCCGATCAGTCACGGCGTCCACAACAACACGACCTTCCGCCTGACCGACGACGCGCGGACCCTGGCGGAGGTCCTTGCGGCGGAGGGGTTTCGCACCGGTGCGGTCGTCGGCGCCCAGGTCCTGGACTCCCGCTACGGTCTCGATCAGGGCTTCGAGGTCTACGACGATCTCCTGCCGCCCCAGGAGGTGACCCGTGCCGCGTTCGTGGAGCGGCCCGCCGTGGACGTGGTGGATGCCGGCATCGCGTGGCTCCGGGAGCGCGACGACGAGCGCTGGTTCCTCTGGCTCCATCTCTTCGACCCGCACTGGGACTATGCGCCACCGGAGCCTTTCCGGAGCCGCTATCGCGACGCTCCCTACGACGGCGAGATCGCGTACGCGGACCACGAGCTCGGCCGCGTCCTGGAACTGCTCCGGACCCGGGGTGACCTGGACCAGACCCTGATCGTCGTCATGGGCGATCACGGAGAGAGCCTGGGCGATCACGGTGAATCCACGCACGGGTTGTTTCTCTACGATGCGGTGATGCACGTGCCGCTCGTCATCCGATGTCCCGGAGTCGAGCACCGTGAGGTCGTCGATCTCGTCCGTATCATTGATATCTTCCCGACGGTACTGGATCTGCTCGGGATACCCTCCCCCGGGCCGGTCTCCGGCCAGAGCATGGTGCCGCTGCTGGAGGGTGCCGCGGATCCCGGGCGTGCGATCCTGATGGAGACCCAGCTCCCACGCCTCGACTACGGCTGGAGCGATCTGGCCGCGGTAAGGGATGCGAGCTGGAAGTACATCCGCGCCCCGAGGCCGGAGCTCTACGATCTGGAGGCCGATCCCGGAGAGCTACGCAACCTGGCACCGGCGGCGCCGGCGGACGCGTATCGGAACATGCTGGATTCCCTTGAGGAGGAATCCAGGGAGATCGGGAGCGGGAGCACCGCCGCGCGGGATACGGTGGACCCGGCGACCCGGCGCGGACTGGAGAGCCTGGGCTACATCTCGCTGGGGACCCGGCCTCGACCCTCCAGCGATCTCCCGGACCCGAAGGACCGGGTCGAGGAGCTGGAGTCGATCCGCGAGGCCCTCGAGCTGGTGGGCGCTGGACGTTACGCCGAGGTCGTCCCGCTGCTGCAGGAGCTGACCGCCCGGAACCCCGACAGCGGTTTTCTTCTCGGACATCTGGGCAATGCGCTCCGGAAGACCGGCGAGACGGACGAGGCGATCGCGGTGCTGCGCCGCGCCGCGGAGCTCGAGCCCGGGGTCTACGGCCTCTGGAACGATCTCGGGATCGCCTACCGTCAGGCCGGCGACTCGACGAAGGCGCGGGAGTGCTTCCGGAAGGTGCTCGAGGTCAACCCATCGATCGCCACCGCGTATCACAACCTGGCGCAGATCGACCAGCAGGAAGGGAACCGCAAAGCGGCGATCGAGGGCTACGAGGAAGCGCTCCGGCTCGATCCGCACCTTCTCCGGTCGCTACAGAACCTGGGTCTCCTCTATCAGGACGCGGGTCGCGACGAGGAGGCGGTGTCTCTGTTCCTGCGGCTCGCGCACCTGGACCCGACGAACGACCGCGCGTTCTACAGTGCGGCGTTTCTCCTCGAAGACGCGGGCCGGCTCCAGGAAAGCCTCGAGGTCCTCGACGAGGCGGCCCTGGCACACCCCGGCTCGCCGCTTCCGCACGTCTACAAGTCCGAGGTGCTGTCGGATCTGGGTGACCTGGCAGCCGCGGAACGCGAGGCACGGGAGGCGCTCCGTCTGGATGGCGGGTCCGAGGCCGCCCGGAGCGCGCTCGATCGGATCCACCGGCAGCGCCGGGCGGCGGAAGAGGGCGCGAACCCCCCAGGGTGAGTCTCTCGCCGCGACGCGGGAGTCCAGGCCGGATGCCGCCTGCTCCCGATCTGCCGGTATCCCTCCGATCCCGCGACGCGGCAGGGGCCACGCGAGTCTCCCCGGACGCGGGCATGCCGTCCGCGGCCGGGAGCGACGGCCCGGCCTGTGGGCCCGGTGTGCGGTGCCGGCGCCGCGGGTGGCTCCGGTTCACGGCGCGACCGCCGGCCCGGACGTCTGGTGCCCCGACCGTTCGCGGGGTATCCGGGGTTCCGCTATAATGACCTCTCCATGGCGTCTGCAGCGGCCATCGGGGGTGCGGCGGCTGCTTCCTCCCGTATCTGCGTGACGGCAGCTATCTGGAGCCTGTGCGTGCCCCGACGTCCCTCCGTGATCCAACCGATCGCACGACTCGGCCTGCTGGTGGGGCTGTGCGCCTTCTCTCCGGCCCGGTCGCAGGAGACCTCGCCGGCCGGGATCCGTTTCGTGGAGGGGGCCAGGGAAGCGGGGCTGCAATTCGAGCAGCGCTGTGGCTCGCTGGACGACAAGCACTACCTGATCGAGACAATCGGATCCGGGGTCGTCCTTGCGGACTTCAACGGTGACGGGTACCTCGATGTGTACCTGGTGAACGGCGGTGCGGTGCCGCTGGCGCCTTCCGAGGACGTGGTGAACAGCCTGTTCCTCGGCGACGGGCAGGGGCACTTCCGGCCCGGACCGACGGACGATCCGGCCAGGGACTCGGGTTTCGGGGTCGGCGCGGTCGCCGCGGACTACGACCGGGACGGGGATCTGGATCTCTACGTCTGCAACTGGGGGCCGAACGTCCTGCTGCGAAACCGCGGGGACGGCACCTTCGAGGACGTTACCCGGGAGGCGGGAGTCGGTGATCCGCGCTGGTCGACCTCCGCGGCCTTCGGGGACGTCGACGGCGATGGGCTTCTGGATCTGTACGTGGCAAACTACTACGAGTTCGGATCGAGGGCCTCGATGGAGACGCCCACCGCCATCTGGGCCGGACTGGAGGTGTTCCCCGGACCCCGCGGCCTGATGCCGGAGCCCGACCGCCTCTACCGCAACCTCGGGGACGGCACGTTCCAGGACGTCTCGGAGTCGGCCGGGATCCTGGCCGCGCCGCCGGGCTACTCCCTAGCGGTGGCCATGGCGGATCTGGACCATGACGGCCGGACCGACATCTACGTCGGCGCGGATTCGACTCGCAACTTCTACTGGCACAACGAGGGGAACGGACGCTTCGTGGACATCGGGCTCGAGGCGGGGGTCGCGCTATCGGGCAACGCCTTGCCTCAGGCGAGCATGGGGATCGGCGTCGGCGATCTGAAAGAGGATGGCCTGATCGATCTGGTCGTGACCCACTTCGCCCGGGACTACAACACCTATTACGAGGCCGTGGGGAAGAACGCCTTCCTGGACGCCACGTTCTCCTCCGGCCTGGCCGGGCCGACGTTCCCGAACCTGTGCTTCGGGATCGAGATGGAGGACCTGGACGCGGACGGCCACCTGGATCTGTTCTTCGCCAACGGCCACGTCTACCCGAACGTCGACGAGCGTGCCATGGCCACGAGCTACCCGCAGCGGAACCAGATCTTCCTCGGGCGTGGCGATGGCACCCTGGAGGATGTCTCCGCCCGTGCGGGGCCGGGGCTGGAGTTGCTGGCCGTCAGTCGCGGCACCGCCTCCGGAGACATCGACGCGGATGGTCGCATCGACGTGGTCGTCAACAACGTGGACGGACCTCCCCACCTGCTCTGGAACCGGACGACGGGCATGGGGCACTGGCTGGGAATCCGGGTGCAGGGAAGGGCGGGTGCGCTCGATCTCTCCGGTGTCGGAGCGGTGGTGACGGTACGGGCCGGAGACCGGATCCAGCGCCGGGAGGTGCGGGCGGGGACGTCCTATGCCTCGGCGAGCATGGGGCCGCTGATGTTCGGGCTCGGGGACTCGGACCAGGTCGAGGAGCTCACGGTGGAGCACCCCATCGGCGGCACACGGAGGCTCCGGAACCTGCAGGCGGACCGCGTCCTGACCTTGGAGCTCGGGCCGTGAGCCTCGCCGTCCTCTTCCTCGCTGCCGCGCTGGCCCTGCAAGGAACCGGACCCCCCCCGGGCCCGGAATCGCGCGTCGTCCAGATGGACGCATACCTGCTGCTCGCGGTCCGCGCCCGCGAGGCCGGTCAGCCGGACCTGGCCACCCAGCACATGCGCCGGGCCTGGGGGCTGGCCGCGACCGATCTCGACGGCATGCGGGAGCTCGCGAAGCTCGCCCTGCGACGGGGGCTCCACGACCTGGTGCTCCGCGTCCACGCCGCGGCGATCCGTACGGCGCCGGACGACGCCGTCCTGCGCGGAACCTACGGGGGGGCGCTGGTTCGCCTGCATCGCTACGATGCGGCGCTCCCGGAGCTGGTCGCCGCCACCGCCATCAGCCCGGAAGACGCCGAGTGGTGGACCTGGCTGGCCCGGGCCCGGCTGGGCCTCTACCAGGTGGACGAGGCCTTCGCCGCCTACGATCGGTCGGTGCAGCTGGACCCCGACAACCTGGATACGCTGGTCGCCCGTTCCGAGGCGGAGCTCCGCACGCTGCGGTTCGCCGATTGCGAGAAGACCTGCCTGCGGATCCTGCAGCTCGATCCGGCGCACCTCGGAGCGACCTCCCTGCTGATCCGCGCGCGACGCCGGATGGGGCGGCAGGACGAGGCGCTGGCCGCCGCCACGGAGGCCCTCGCGCGGCTCGGGGACCGTGGGGAGATCCGCCTGGAGCGGGGGCGCGTGTACCTGGAGAGCGGCGACCTGGAGCACGCCGTGGAGGATCTCGAGCGCGCCGCCGAGCTGTTGCCGGACAGCCCCGTCCCCTACGTCCATCTGATCGTCGCCTACACCCGTCTCGAGATGCCCGAGAAGGCGGCCCGGGCCCGCGAGAAGTACGAGGAGCTCGAGGCACGCTCCGCCACCAGCCCCAGACCGGGCGGCAGCGGCATGGAGCCCCCCGACCCCGACCCCGTCACCCCCGACCATCCCCGCAAGTAGGCACAACCGGGTACAACCGGGTCGGACCGCCGGAATCGCCCCAAAACAGCGGATTTCTGCGCCGAAAA
>JASFRI010000034.1:0-18495 GCA_050115015.1 Acidobacteriota bacterium | reverse complement strand
CGTACTCCAGGAACGAGAGGATGGTGAAGAGGCTGGGGCAGCGGAACGGCGACATCCCGAGGTACTTGCTCTGAAAGGAGAAGGCCAGCCGGATGCGCTCGTCGCGGAAGTACCGAGACAGGTCGCCGTCGACGCTGCGCAGCGGCCGGAGCAGCGGCAGCAGTTTCAGGAGCGGCGCGCGGAGCAGGTCGGCCGGACCCTCGAAGGGCGCCTGGAGGATCGGCTTGAAGGCCTCGAGCTTCCGGCGGTTGATCTCCAGCCACGGGCGCAGCCCTGCGGCGTCCTCCGGCGCGATCCGGGCGATCTCCCGCTCCATCCGGCCGACGTCCGGTGTCGCGCGCAGCTCGGCGCCGTCCTCGAACGTGAGGCGGTAGTGCGGGTCCAGACGGATGAGCTCCACCTCGCGGTCCAGGGAGCGACCGCACATCTGGAAGATCGACCGGAGGATCTCCGGGTAGAGGAAGAAGGTCGGGCCGAGATCGAACCGGAATCCCGCTCCCCCGATGGTCGCCGTGCGGCCCCCGACCCGGTCCTGGCGCTCGAGCACCGTGACGCGAACGCCCGCCGCCGCGAGCAGCATGGCGGCGGCGAGTCCGCCGGGGCCCGCCCCGACGATGACGACCTCCCGTGGACGACCGCTGCCCTGTTCCAGATGCATCTCGTAAAGCCCTCTTGGCGAATGTCTTGGGGGAACCGAGGGACCCGGATCCCGTCATCGATGACGAGATTCTACGGTCAGAGGGGATTATTGTCAAGGTATTTTCTAGATTTTGTCCTGGACAATAAGCCCGGGCCACCCCGATCGGACACTTCCGCGGAGGCCCCGCATCCTGGCGCGCCCCGCGGGGCTGGGCGGCGGGCGGGGAGGATGTTCTTCTGCGGTCTCGGGGTGGCCGGCCTGTCCGGCGTGCTCGCACGGATGGTGTGACGGGCCCATGCGCCGCGCGACGAGCTGGAGCTCGACGAGTTGGAACGCTTCCTGACGCGGGCCTCGATCGAGAGCCACCTCGTCACGGTGGGGATCGCCCTGTGGTCCATGCTGTCCTGGCCGTCACGGGGGCGCCCGGGTGGGCCGGCATCACCTACTTCCTGATGGGCCCGGTCCACGGCCTCGGGGTATGCGAATGGCCTCCGTGCGCACCGCATACAGGAGCGGATGATCGGGGCGGGCTGACTCGGCCGGGGGAGGGAGACGAGTGCGTTCCGGCGCGCTTGTGGTGCCCGTTCCCTGCGGCTATTCTGGGTCCCTCCTGGGAGGGAAGACCACGATGATCGACCGACGTCAGTTCCTCGGCGCCCTGGGCGTGCCCGCCGTCTCGAGCCTGGCGGCCTCCCTCCTGCCGGCCCGGGCCCTGGCCGCCGTCGCGGCCCTGGGCTCCGGCAGCCCCGAGTCGGTGGCGGCGGACGAGAGCGCCTGGCGAGAGGTGCAGGAGGCCTTCACGGTCGACCGCAGCCTCATCAACCTGAACAGCGGCGGCGTGAGCCCGTCCACCGCGCGGACCCAGGCGGCCATGAAGGGCTACCTGGACTACTCGAACACGGCGCCCGTCTATGCCATGTGGCGCATCCTGGAGCCCCAGAGGGAGTCGATACGGCTCCAGCTGGCGGGCCTGTTCGGATGTGATGCCGAGGAGGTGGCCCTCACGCGGAACGCCTCCGAGAGCCTGCAGATCTGTCAGCTCGGGTTCGACCTGCGGGCCGGGGACGAGATCCTGACCACGAACCAGGATTACCCGCGGATGATCACCACGTTCGAGCAGCGGGCACGGCGGGAGGGAGTCGTCCTCCGGCAGTTCTCGATCCCGGTCCCGGCGGAGGACCCGGACGAGATCGTCGCGCTCTTCGAGGAGAACATCACGGACCGCACGCGGCTCATCCTGATGTGCCACATGATCAACCTGACCGGTCAGGTCCTGCCGGTGAGACCCGTGGTGCAGATGGCCCGCAAGCGTGGCATCCCGGTGATCGTGGATGGCGCACACTCCTTTGCGCAGTTCGGCTTCCGCCACGAAGATCTGGACTGCGACTACTTCGGGACCAGCCTGCACAAGTGGCTCTACGCGCCCCACGGCACGGGCCTGCTCTACGTCCGCCGCGAACGCATCGGCGGGCTCTGGCCGATGATGGCGGCGCCGGAGAAGATGGACGACGACGTCCGGAAGTTCGAGGAGATCGGCACGCACCCGGCGGCGAACTACCTGGCCATCGGGGAGGCGGTGGCATTCCACGAGGGGATCGGCGCCGAGCGCAAGGCGGCGCGGCTGCGTCGTCTGCGGGACTACTGGGTCGACCCGCTCCTGGAGAGCGATCGCGTCGTCCTGCACACCAGCCGCAAGCCCGGCCTCTCCTGTGGGATCGCGAACGTACAGATCCTCGGGGTCGACAGCGGCGCGCTCGGCCGGCACCTGTGGCGCACCCACCGGATCATCGTCGTGCCGATCCAGCACGCGGACTTCGAGGGGATCCGGGTCTCACCGAACCTGTTCACCACGGTGCAGGAGCTGGATCGCTTCGTGGACGCCGTGCAGGACGTGATCCGGGACGGCATCCCGGCGGCGGAGGCCTGAGTGGCGGAAACAAGGCGGGAAGGCTGCCTGCGTTACGGCTGCCTCGGGTGCCTCGGGCTGATCGCCGTGGCCCTGGTGGCTCTGGCGATCAGCGCGGGGCTGGGCTGGAACGCCGCACGGTCCCAGCAGACGCAGGAGGAGGTCCTGACCCCCGAGATCCCCGCGACCCCGCCGCCCGCGGCCGCCGGGGGGGAGTCCGCCGAGACCTGGGAGGCGGTCCGCGAGCCGGTGTCGCCCGCCGGCCGGGTGATCCTCGATCTGGAGAACGGCGACTTCCATGTCCGTCCCGGACGCCCCGGCGAGCCCCTCCGGGTGAAGGCCACCTACGACTCCAGCAGCTTCCGGCTCGAGGAGACCCTGGAGGAGCCTCCCGGGGAGCCCTGGACCTACCGGCTGGCGTTCCGGCAGACCGGTTCGGGCTTGCTGATCGGCCTGTCGCGCATCTTTGGCGGAAGCACCCCCCGGATCGAGGTGTTCCTGCCTGCGGACGTCCCCCTCGCCCTGGACGCGACGATGGAGTCCGGCGGCCTGGCCATGGATATCGGCGGGCTGTGGCTGGCCCGGGCCGACCTGAACCTGCAGAAGGGGGGCGTCCAGCTCCGTGCCGACGAGCCCCTGAAGGCGCCGATGGAGAGCCTGTCGCTCCGGGGGCGGATGGGCGGCTTCCAGATCCAGGACCTGGGAAACGCCAGCCCCAGGAAGCTGGATGTGGACTTTCAGATGGGGGGCCTGCAGCTCGACCTCACCGGGCACTGGGTCGCGGACGCCGAGATCCGCATCGCCGCCGTGATGGCCGGCGCCATCGTGGTGCTCCCGGACGACGTGATCATCCAGGGGGTGGAGGGTGCGGCGCCGGCCCCGGTCGAGCTCGAGGGATCCCTGCCCACCCTCTCGTTCTCCACCAGTGTGGGCCAGATGGGGGAGATCGAGTTCCGCGGCGCCGGGGTCCGACCGTCGGAGGACCGCTAGCGACCGGCGCCGGACCGATGTGAGGCGGTGGCCTCGGCATCAGGATCGGCCATCGGGAGGGCATCGCCACTCCCCACAGGAGGACGCCATGCCGGAACGGGATCGTGCGGGTGCTGCGCTCTTCCTCGCCGTGGGCATCGCCCTCGGCGGTTGGTTCGTGGGACGGGGGTTCGAGCACGGCCGGGCGGCGGACCGCTTCGTCACCGTCAAGGGAGTGGCGGAGCGGGACGTGACGGCGGACGTCGCGCTCTGGCGGCTGCGTTTCGTGGCCACGGGGGACGACCTCGGCCAGGCGCGCGGGGACCTGCGCCGGAGCCACGACGTGACCCTGGCGTTTCTCCGGGATCAGGGGATCGACGCCGCCCAGGTGCAGGTCGAGTCGCAGGAGGTGAACGACACGCGGGCGAACCCCTGGCGGACGCCGGACCCGAACCAGGTGCGCTACATCGTGTCCGAGACGGTCCTGGTGCGGTCATCCGAGCCCGACGGGATCCAGAGGGCCAGCCAGGCGGTGGGGGACCTCATCGACCAGGGCGTCGTCCTCGCCAACGACGGCCCGTATGCGGGAGGACCCACGTACCTGTACACCCGGCTGAACGACGTCAAGCCGGAGATGATCGCCGAGGCAACGGCCGCGGCGCGCAAGGCCGCGGAGCAGTTCGCCCGGGATGCCGCCAGCCCTCTCGGGTCGATCCGCCGGGCCAACCAGGGCGTCTTCGAGATCCTGCCCCGGGACCGGGCGCCCGGCGTGGACCAGGCCTCTCAGGTCCACAAGACGGTGCGGGTGGTCTCCACCATCGACTACTTCCTCGAGGATTGAGCGGTTACGGCGGCCGACGCCGCCGGCACACGCACGGTCGCGGGGCCCGCGGCGGCAGCGACGAGGGCCCACGCCAGGAGCGCCGGGGCCGGGATCTCCAGGCGATGGTACGGGCGACGGGGCGCGTGCATCCCCTACTTCCCGGGCCAGCCGAAGCCGAGCAGGAGGCCGAGCTGGAGCCCGCCGGCGTTCAGCTCCTGGCCGAACAGCCGCACGTTCCCGTCCGACCAGCGGGCGGAGAGGCCGATGTTGAACTTCGGGCCGAGCCGCCAGAACACGCCGCCGTTGATCCAGGGGCCGGCGGTGGAATCCCTGTCGTCGGTGATGTCGTTGTCCAGGTAGCCGGCGAGGACCGCCATCCCTCCGCCGACGAAGGGATACGTGCGGCCGAGCTCCCAGATCTTCCGGACGCCGAGGTCGAGCTCCGTGGTGACGGCGGTCGTGTCGAAGACCGCCCCCTCGTCGATGTCGGCGGAGACGAAGATGTCCGAGGCGATGAACACCGGCCAGTCGGTGCTCCCCCAGCTCATCTCCGCCCCGAAGGCGCCCTGCTGGTCCAGGGGAGCCCAGTCGTCATCGAGGTATTTCGTGCCCAGGAAGAAGTTGACGTGACCCGCGAACTCGCCCGCGCGGGCGTCCGCCGGGAAGAGCCCGATCGCGGCGAGCAGCAGCATCGGCGCCAGAAGGGGACGGGTGGCCATCATGAGGCACCTCCGGAGGGGTGGTTGGAACTGCCCGGGTTGCTGGCTGCCCGACTCTACCACGACTGGCCCCTCGCGGTCGCCAGCCCGCGAGCTTGTCCCGGACGAGGGCTCCGGGGTACCCTGGTGGCGGCTCGAGACGGCAGCCGGCAAGGGGGACGGATGCGAGGAGGCCGCTGCTTTCTGCCGATGGCGATGGCCGCGCTCTGCGGCAGTCCGGCACTGACCGCCGGCACGGTCTACTCGGACTACCTCGCCTTCCTGGCGGACGGAGGCGACTTGCACCTGGAGGACTTCCACGAGGCGGTTCTCGTCGGGACGACGAGCTCCGGCGGCGTGGAGCTGCTGCCCTTCCACGGGTTCCGGGCGCGGGCCGACCTCGCCGCACTGAAGGTGCTGGACGTCCCCGACCAGGGGAACCACGGCACGTCGGTCCTGGACAGCCACTACCTCGCGGCCGACACCGACTCCCTCGGCCTGCACGCCGTGGTCACCCTGGAGTTCGAGCCTCCCGTCGACCGCGTCGCGTTCTGGGCGGTGGACCTGGACACGTTTCCCCTCGGCATCACCGTCGAGGGACGGAGCTACTCCCTGCCGGCCACAGGGAATGGCGGCCGGGCCTTCTTCGGCTACCTGGGAGACGGACCCTTCGATCAGGTCGTGTTGGAGCCGCTCGGAGCCGACAGCCACTACAGCCTGGACGACATCCGCTTCAACCCCCCGCCGGCTCCCGAGCCGGTGGGGTCGGTTCCGCTGCCGGGGAGGGGAGAGCCGCCGCTGAGCATCACGGGTCTCCCCGGCGGCCAGCTGCACCTCTCGTGGGCCCCGTCCTGCGCGGCCGGCGACGACGACTACGAGATCTACCGGGGTACGCTCGGGGATCCTTCGAGCCACGTGCCGCTGACCTGCACCACCGGAGGGCTGACCTCCGTGACACTGGACCCGGGGCCGGGCTCGAGCTACTTTCTCGCGGTCCCGAGGAACGAGACCCGGGAGGGATCGTACGGCCGCGGCTCCGACGACCTTCCCCGCTTTCGGCCGGTCGCGGCCTGCCTGCTGCAGGAAACGGTCCACTGTCCTTGAACCCCCGGAGAACGGCACCGGCTCCGAGAGGAGGTTCCTTGCGATCATCACCGATCCTGGCGATCCTGCTGCTCCTCCTCACGCCTGTCCTCCCCGCCGTGGCCGGCGAGGGACTGCCGGCGGTTCCGTCCTTCCGGATGGCAGAACCGGGTGCGGCGCCCGCGGCGGGCCCAGCACCGCCACGCGGCTCGGGGGGGGGCGGCAGCGCGTCCGGCGGCGGCTACTGGTTCGCAGGGGGAGGGCTCGGACTGTCCTTCGGGACGGTGGACTACGTGGAGATCTACCCGGTCATCGGCTACCGTTTCAAGGCCCCGATCTCCCTCGGCGTTCAGTTCCTCTACCGCTACAGCAACGACGATCGCTACGCGGGCGACTCGGCCACGACCGACTACGGCGCGACGCTCTTCTTCCGTTACTTCGTGATCGAGAACTTCTTCGTGGAGGCCGACTACGAGTACCTCAGCTATGAGTACCTGTATTACGTGAACGACGTCGGCGAGGTCGGCACGCGGCGGACAGAGGCCGGGAACGTCTTCCTCGGGGTGGGGTACTCGCAGCCCATCGGCCGGAAGTCGGCGTTCTTCGTGTCCGTGCTCTACAACGTCACGTTCGACGATGCCCCGGACGCCCCCTACGCGGATCCCTGGCTGATCCGCGCCGGCGTCTCGTTCGGGTTCTAGCAGGCTGCTGAAGAACTCCGCGGCCCGCGCGCGAGCCGTTTGCGAGGAGGTCGGCGCCCGAGGTCAGCCATCGACCCGACCCGGTGGGACCGCCGCGGCCGCGCCCCCCGGCTTCCCGCAAACGCCTCGCGCCCTTCGGGTTGCGGCGGCATAGTGCCGTCTGCTTCGTTCCCGCTCCTCCCCGATGCACATCGGCATCGCGTCGTCGCGGCGCCTCGCAGCCGGCACCACGGCGCTCGCAACGCGGGGGCGCGGAGTTCTTCAGCAGCCTGCTAGAAGGCCGCCGGAGGACCGCTGGAGCTATCCCACCGAGCGACCGGCGATCCAGCCGCCGGAGATGAAGGTCCCCAGCATGCTCCCGACGTTGGAGAGGGCGACGACGAGGAGGATGCGCGTGACGGGGTTCATCCAGAAGCCCTTCAGGGTCGTGATGGCCTCCGGCAGCGCCTCCAGGTCACCGACCGTGGGCCGGCGGACGATGGCCTGCACGAGCCCGGACACCCATCCCGCGGCGATCATCGGGTTCAGGCTCGTCAGCGGCGCCGCCAGGAAGGCGGCGACGATGGTCAGCGGGTGCCCCAGGGCGATGGCGGCGCCCACGGCCGCCAGCGCGCCGTTCACCAGGACCCAGATGCCCACCGATTCGAGGGTATGCTCCAGCCCGGCCTGGAAGAACCCGTACGCGAGCAGGCCGACGATGGCCAGGGGGATCCCCCACTTGACGAGCTTCGGCCACAACGGGGGCTTCGGGATCGCGAGCAGCGGGGCCAGGTCCGTCGTCTCGTGGATCGCCCGGACGACCCCCGGGACGTGAGCGGCCCCCAGCACGGCGACCACCGGCCCGCCGGGTGCGTCGCGGATCTTCTGCGCCAGGAACCGATCCCGCTCGTCCACGAGCGGTCCCTTCACCCGGGGGAACTCATCCGCCAGCATCTCCAGGATCCCCGAGAGGTTCTCCGCCTCCTTCATCTCCTCGACGGTCTTCTCGTCGATCTCCTCCGATAGGAAGAGGCTACCCACGAGCTGCGCCAGCATCTTGATCTTGTCGATGAACCCGAGGTTCCCCCAGGTCCGGCGCAGGGTGACCTGGATGTCGCGATCGGCGAGGACCAGCGAGGCGCCCGAAGCCCCGGCGAGCCGGGCCCCTTCCATCATCTCGGCCCCGGGCATCACTCCGAGCTGCTTGGCGATCCGCCGCTGGAAGGAGGTCATGATCAGCGACGACAGCAGCAGCATGGACTTTCCGGAGCGGATGACGCGGACGATGTCCGTCTTCTTCCACTGCTCGGGATCCGTGAGCGTCTGGTAGCGGGAACGGCAGAGCTCCACGCAGACCACCTCGGGCCGTATCGCCTCGATGGTCTGCCGCACGTCCTCGACGCTCTGCTTCGAGACGTGGGCCGTGGCGACGACGTAGATCTCCCGTCCCTCCAGCTCCAGACGGGTCACCGTCTCCGGAAGGGCGGCCTCGGTGTCGGCGGGTACCATGGCCGGGGCGGCCCTAACCCGGGAGGGCCGTGCCGAGCTTGCGCCGCAGCCGGTCCTCGATCCAGTGGTCGTCCCACCACTCCCTGGGGTTGACCGGCAGTCCCTGCAGCAGCATCGCGAAGTGCAGGTGGTCGCCGCCGGCGAGGCCGGTGGAGCCCGTGCGACCGATCTCCTGGCCCCGGGTCACGGCGTCCCCCTCCTGGACGTCCACCGACGAGAGGTGCCCGTAGAGGGACATCAGCCCGTAGCCGTGGTCGATGACCACCGCGTCGCCGTAGATCCCGAACCACCCGGCCTTCACCACCACCCCGTCGTTGGCGGCCTGCACCGGCGCGCGCGCCGTGCTCGCGAGATCGAAGCCCAGGTGGTCCTGCTGGTCCACCGGCTTCCCGGCGTAGGTGTAGGTCCGACGCTCGGCGAAGCCGGCCATGGCCTGCGCGTTGCGCAGGGACAGGAACGGCCCGTGCCACAGGAACTCCCGCCGGGAGCCCGCCGCCAGCGCACGGAGCTCCGCGCGGTTCCGGATCCGCAGGTCCCGGTTGATGGCCAGGTAGCGATCCAGGAGATCCCCCTCGGCCTGCAGCTCGGGGGTACGGGAGAGGATGTCGGGCACCACCTGCTCCAGGAACGTGTCCCCCACCCGGATGGTGTCGGTGCCGAGAGGGCGCTCGAAGAACCGGTCGACGAACCCCCGCTCCACGCGGTTCCCCACCTCATCCTCGGCGAACAGCTTCACCGAGGAGACGTCGGCCATGTCGTACGGGACCGCGAAGAAGGCGAATTGCTCCCCCGGGTCGCCCCCCGGCAACGGGTATCCGGGGAAGACCCAGTCGCCGGCGCGGACGCCCGAGAGGGCGGTCGTCTCCCCCGCGTCGTACACGACCGCCTCGCAGCCTCCCTGCGCCACGTAATGCGTGGTCGATCGGACGCCCAGGCTCGGCGGCGTCATGCGCACCGTGAAGGAACGCTCCAGGGCGGCGGGCTCGGGCCAGCGCAGCGGACCGCTCGACCGGCTGGCCACCAGGCGGATCGTCCCCGGCCCCTCCTCGAGGCCCGGGACCGCATCCCGGTCCAGGGTCAGGGTCAGCAGCGTCTCCGGATGGGGGGCGGGAGCCCACGGCTCCCAGGGGGAGCGCGTGGGCTGCTCCACCGCCGCGAGCTCGGCCTCCTGGCCGTTCTGGATCCACACGACGGTCAGCGCACCCACGCCGCGTCGCGGTTCCGCGACGCGGACGATGATCTCGCTGGAGCGTCCGAGCAGGGGGACTTCCCCGTCGCCGTCGAACCCCGTGCGGATCTCCAGGTCCGGGACGGGGCCGACGGAGAAGGCCAGCCAGACGGCGGCGGCCACGACCAGCAGGGCGATCAGCAGCAGGAGGAGAGGAGCGCGGGAGCGTTTCTTCTCGGGCAACGGGGGCCTCCGGGACAAGGGTCTGAGTATGCGCAGGGGCCGCCGGAAAAGCAAGAAAGGGCCGACTACCAGCGCGCGCCGACGGGCCGCCCCACCCAGACGCCGCCGTAGCCGCCCGGATATCCACCGTAGTAGGGGCCGACCACGCCCACCCCCACGCCCACGCTGACGGTGCCGTTGCAGCCCGTCTGGGACAGCGTCGCGACGGCCAGCGCGATCACCAGGCACAGCCTCCGTCCAGGACCACGTCTCCTCATTGCCCGCTCCCTCCCCGCCCCAGTTCGATGTTCGACGGCCGCGTCTGCACGGCGAGCACCGCGCCCGAGGGGTCCAGTATCACCGCCGCGCCGTGGTGGGACACCTCCCCGGGCGACAGCAGCACGCGCCCCCCGAACCCCTCCACCCGGTCGGCCACGGCGGCAGGGTCCTCGACGAGGACGTAGGGCACCCAGTGCGACTTCACGTCGGGCCACGGCATCCGGACGAGGCCTCCCCGGTAATGATCATCCTGGCGGAACAGGACGTAGGGCTCCCCGCCGGCGCCGTCGAGCGCCTCGTGCCGCCACCCGCCGAGCGCCTCGTAGAACGGGATCGCCTCCTCCGGTGCCCCCGTCCAGAGCTCCGCCCACATCCAGCGCCCGACCGCGAGCTTCCGCTCCGGGGTATCGCCCCCGGCCGCCCGCAGGAGCGCCAGGACCGCGCCGTCGCCATCCTCCACCACCGCGATCCGGCCCCGCTCCGGGAGATCCCGGGGCTCCCGCAGCACCTGGCCCCCCAGCCGGTCGGCGGTCCGCGCCGCGGCGTCCACGTCGGGAACGGAGAGGTACGGCACCCAGCGGGACTCCGGCCGGTTCTCGAGGCGGTCGCTGAACAGGATGCCCCCCATCAGCGCGCCGTCCTTGCGGATCAGGGTGTAGTCCCCGTCGGGATCCACCGGCTCGAACTCCCAGCCGAACAGGCCGCCGTAGAACCGCCGGGCCGCCTCCACGTCCTCGGTCACCAGGTCCACCCAGACGAAGGCGCCGGGGCGCCAGACCCCGGTGGGCCTGTCGGTGATGGGGGGAACGGCGATCTCCCGGCAGCCGGACGCCAGGAGGAGACCCGGGAGCAGCAGCGCGATCGCCGGCCGTCGCATCGGAGCCTCAGGACCTCGACGCCGCCTCGGCGCCCGCCCGGCGCCGCCGGGCCGCGCGCCGCGCCGGCTCCGCCTTCCGCAGCCGGTCGAGATAGGGATAGCGCTGCAGCTCCGCCCGGTACTCCCGGCGGATCTCCTCCGCCTCCTTCGGCTCCAGGCTGCCGTCGCCGACCCGTGCCTCGAGGAGGACGGAGAGGCGGGTCTCCAGCTCGGCGGGCTCGTGGCCGAAGATCTGCATCACGGTCCCCGCGGCGTCCCCGCGGTTGATGCGCCGGATGTAGTGCTTGCCGTCGGCCTCCACGGAGACATGGGCCTCGTTCACCGAGCCGAACAGGTTGTGGTAGTCCCCCATCACGTCCTGGTACGCCCCGATCAGGAGGATCCCCAGGTAGTACGGGGCCCCGGGACGCAGCGGATGGACCTCCAGGTACTCCTTGATGTCCTTCAGGTCGACGAAGCGATCGAGCTCGCCGTCGGAATCGCAGGTGATGTCCGCCAGTGTCGCCGCCCGCGTCGGCCGCTCGTGGAGCCGGTGGATGGGAACCACCGGGAACAGCTGCTCCAGGGCCCAGGCGTCCGGGATGGACTGGAAGACCGAGAAGTTGCAGATGTACTTCTCCGCCAGCTGCTTCTCCAGGTCCTCCAGCTCCTCCGACACGTGCTTCGGCATCCGTCCGTACTTCACCGCCTGGCGCGCGATCTCCCAGAACAGGCTCTCCCCCTTCGCGCGGTCCTCCAGCGAGAGGTAGCCCAGGTTGAACATGCTGAACATCTCGTCCCGCTGCTGCATCGCGTCGTGGAGGAACTCGCGGTGGTTCTTCACGGTCATCTGGGATCGGATGTCCGCGAGCTCCTGGACCACCTGGGGCTCGTTTCCCGCCAGCTCCACGGCGGGACCGCTGGCCGGGCCCACGGCGGCCACCACGTTCGTGATCAGCATGGAGTGGTGCGCCGTGAGCGCCCGCCCGGACTCCGAGACGATCCGCGGCACCGGGACCTCCTCGTTGTCGCAGACGTCCATGATGTTGTAGACGACGTCGTTCGCGAACTCCTGGACGCTGTAGTTGACGCTCGCATCGGAGGAGGTCTTGCTGCCGTCGTAGTCGACCCCGAGCCCCCCTCCCACGTCGAGGATCTCGATACCGACGTTCATCTTTCGGACCTTGGCGTAGACCCGTGCCGCCTCCTTGATGGCGTTCTTGATCCGACGGATCTCCGTGACCTGGCTGCCGATGTGGAAGTGGAGCATCTTCAGGCGGTCGACGAGCCCGGCGTCGCGCAGGGCGTGGATGCCCCGGATGATCTCCCCGGTGGTGAGGCCGAACTTCGAGGTGGCCCCCCCCGACTTCTCCCAGCGGCCCGACCCGCGCGAATAGAGGCGCACCCGGAAGCCGATCTCGAGCCGTCCCTCGAGCTTGGTGGCCATCTCGACGAGGTTCTCGATCTCGAAGGGCTTCTCCATGACCACGATCACCCGCCGACCGACCCGCGCCGCCAGCGCCGCGGCCTCGAGATACGCCCGGTCCTTGAACCCGTTGCAGATGATCAGCCCCTCGGACCCCATCTGCTGGGCGAGGGCGATCAGGATCTCGGATTTGCTGCCGGCCTCGAGACCCAGGCCGTGACGCCGCCCCGCCTGCAGGAGGTCCTCGACGACCTCCTTGCGCTGGTTCACCTTGATCGGGAAGACCGGCGTGTAGGTGCTGCCGTAACCGAACTCGTCGATGGCGCGCCGGAAGGAGTCGGAAAGGGTGCGGACCTGACTCTCCAGCAGCTGCGGGAAGCGCAGCAGGATCGGCAGGGAGATCCCCTTTTCCACGAGCTCATCGACGAGCTGCTTCACGTCCACGGTGCGGGACTCCCCGGGCAGGGGACGGACGACGAGGTTTCCGGAGTCCGCCACGTCGAAGTACGGCTGGCCCCAGTTGTCGATCCCGTAGATCTGCTTCGCGTCCTCGATGGTGAAGCTTCGCACGGCGGAGCCCTCGGCGCGGGGCTCCACCCGCCGCGCCCGGTCAGTGGGAGTGAGGGATCATTCTGGCACCGGGGATCGCAGGGTGTCAATAGAACCCTCGTGGGCTCAGCAACCTGCGATGTCCGCGCTCAGGCGGCCAGCCGGTAGCCGACCGCCAGGACCGCGGCGTCCACGAGCGCATGGCTGATCCAGGCGGGAACCACGGAGCCCGACCGCTCGTAGAGACGGGCCCAAACGACGCCCGCCGCGGCGACGCACGCGGAGAGCGCCAGCGTCCAGCCGACGGAGGCCGTGAACGCGTGGACCACGATGACGTGGTGCGCGGCGAAGGCCAGGCTCGAGCTCAACGTGGCCGCCGCGGGCCCCAGGCGACCCCGCAGGCGTCCGTGGACGAACCAGCGCCAGTAGTACTCCTCGAGAAGGGAGTGGAGCAGGGACAGGAACGCCGCCAGCAGGATGAAGCCGCCGGCCCCCGCCACGCCGATCGCGTCGAGCCGCGCGGTAACCCGGGGCCCCGCGGCGGCCGCCAGGCCGGAGCTCCGGAGACCGAGCGCCCATGCCGCCCAGACGGCCAGTCCCATCCCCATCCCGGTGGCGAGCCCGGTCCAGGCCATCCCCGGACGCCGGCCGGGGTGCCAGGAGCCGGGGCCGGCCACGAACCAGGCGACGGCGGGTAGCGAGAACTGCAGCACCTTCGCCGCGGCGTACAGCAGCGGCATCCAGGAGGCGCCCCCGAAGGTGCGGAAGTAGAGCCAGGCGGCGGCCGACGGGAAGACCATGGCGAGGACGACCCAGGGCAGGTCCCACTGCCGGGCGGTCACGCGTAGCGTATCCAGCGCCAGATCTCGAAGACCGTCGGCTTCTTGCCGGTCATCAGGATGCCGACCCGGAAGACCTTCGCCGCCAGGACCGTCATCAGTCCGATGCCGGCCACCATGGCGACCAGAGACAGGGCGATCTGCCAGAACGGCGGGGTCAGCACGTTGATGCGAACGAGCATCACGAAGGGCGTCAACGGGGGCAGCATCGACAGGACGACGCTGACGGGCGTCTCGGGGTTCGTGAACACGTAGAACGCCACCAGGAAGCCGGCGAGGATCGGCAGGATGCCGACCTGCTGCATCTGCTGCGCCTCCTGATCGCTGTTGCAGCAGGCCCCGAGGGCCGCGAAGTAGGACGCGTAGAACAGGTAGCCGAGCACGAAGAAGCCCAGGAAGCTGAGCACGGTCCAGGCCGAGAGCGTCGAGACCCATTCCCCCAGGGTCGCGGCGCTGAGGTAGTACCCCGCGATCCCCGCGGTCGCCCACACCAGATACTGGGTGAGGGCCACGCCTCCGATCCCCAGCACCTTGCCCGCCATCAGCTGCCGGGAGCTGACCGAGGAGAGCAGCACCTCCACGATCTTGGAGGTCTTCTCCTCCACCACGCCGCGCATGATGCTGATCCCCCACATGAGGAACGTCATGTAGAAGACGATCACCATCCCGTAGGCGGCGGCCAGCTTGCCGAGCTGCGCTCCCTGGCCCGCCGACTCCACCCCGCCATCCGCGCCGATCTGCACCGGGTGGACCCGGACGCGACGGGTCAGACGGCGGATCCCCTCCAGGTCCATCGCCATGCCCGCGTCCCGGAAGCGCGCCGGGATGATGACGTTGCCCAGAGCATCCCGGATGCGATCGGACTCGTTGATGTTGGCGGCGTTCCTCGCGTAGAACGACACGGGACGTTCCGCGAACAGGTCCGCATCGATCACCAGGTATCCGTGCAGGGTCCCGGCGGCGACCTCCCGGTTCAGGTCGTCCTGGATTGCCTGCAGGGGACGCCCCCCCGGGTCGACGACCCGCACCGGATAGCGCTGCCGGCCGTCCGGCAGCGCGCTCCCCGACGGATTGAGCATCGGCTCCACCTGGTCGGCCACCTGTCCCGAAAGGTCGATCACGGCCAGCGGCCGGACGGTGTCCGGCGTCGAGAGGAGGAGCAGGTTCGGGATCACCGCCAGGCCCAGGATGAGCACCGGGCCCAGCAGCGTCAGGATCAGGAAGCTCTTCTTCCGGACCCGCTCGAGATACTCCCTCCGGAAGACCTGCCAGGCCTTGTTCATGGCTCGCGCCCCACCTGCTGGATGAAGATGTCGTTCAGCGACGGCTGCACCACCTCGAAGCGGCTCACCCGGGTCGCCTCCAGCGCCCGTCGCAGCAGGCGCTGCGGATCCGCCCCGTCCCTCAGGGCCACCTCCACGTAGTGGCCGTAATCGTCCTTCCGGGCGACATCGGGATCGTCCAGGAAGGCGCCGCTGCCGTCGTAGGAGAGGATCACCGTGTTCTTGCCGTGGTGCTCCTTGATCGCGCCCAGCGCTCCGTCCAGCACCTTCCGCCCGCGATCGATGATGCAGACGCTCTCGCAGAGCTTCTCCGCCTGCTCCATGATGTGGGTGGAGAAGATCAGCGTCTTCCCGGAGCGCGTCAGCTCCAGCAGGATGTCCTTGAGCAGCGTGACGTTCACCGGGTCCAGGCCCGAGAACGGCTCGTCGAGGACGACCAGCTCCGGCTCGTGGAGGATGGTCCCGACGAACTGGAGCTTCTGCTGCATCCCCTTGGACAGCTCCTGGACCTTGCGGTCCTTCCAGCCGGCCAGGTCCATGCGGTCGAGCCAGCGGTCGATCCGGGGCTGCGCGGCAGCGCGGGGGACACGGTGGATCGCCGCCAGGAACAGCAGGACGTCGTTCACCTTCATCTTGGGATAGAGTCCCCGCTCCTCCGGGAGGTAGCCGATGCGATCCCGTACGCTCTCCCCCATCGGCTCGCCGAAGATCCGGATCGTCCCCTCGTCCGGCGCGAGGATGTCCATCAGCATCCGGATGGTCGTGCTCTTGCCGGCCCCGTTCCGGCCGAGCAGCCCGTATACGCTGCCGCGGGGGATCGTCAGGTCGAGCCCCTGCACCGCGTGGACCTTCCCGAAGGACTTGCGGATTCCCTCGCACGTCACCGCCGACACGTCGGACCCTCCTCCGCCCCCCGGGGAATCCGGGGACGTCCCCCGTCCGCTGCAGTATACTGGGCGCCTACCGCGGGGTCGCACTCTATGATCACGGGCTTCAACACCGATATCAAGTTCAACGGCAAGACCTACCACGTGCAGACCGAGGATCGCGGATCCGGCAATCCGATCCTCGAGTCGCTCGTCTACGTGAAGGGCCAGATCCTCGATGCCGTGCAGACGCCGTACGGGGATCGGTTTCCCGGCGGCGTGGACGAGTCCGTCCTCGCCGGGATGCTCGAGGCGCAGCACAAGCGGGTCCTGCGTTCCATCAAGAACGGCCGCTACGATCCCGAGGGCATCAAGCCGTTCGGCCACGGGATCATCTCGGACCGGCCTCTGGACGAGGTGATCCTAGACTTCATCCGGGAGCAGCAGGAGCGGGAGACCACCGAGGTGCAGGTGGAGGAGCTGGGTGACCTCGCGCCGGGCTGGACCGGGGCGCTCCAGGTCACCCTGCGGACGGACATCCTCAAGCGGCCGGTGCGCGACTGCCTGGTGCGCATCCTCGTGGACCGCCCCGAGGGCCGGCCCCCGTTGCGGCTCTTCGAGGGGGTGACGGACGCCCGGGGGCAGGTGCTGGCGGAGATCACCCTCCCGGACCATCCCGCCCACGGGGAGGTCCGGATCGTCGCGGAGAAGGGCGCCGCACCCGCCGAGGCAGTCCTGCCCTTTCCGCGCCCGGCACCCCGTTCCGGGAGCTGACCCAGTGCTATCATGCGACACGAGCCGATGACCTCATCCCCCTCGCGCACCATCCCGGTCACCGTAAACGGCGAGTCGCGGGAGATCCGCTCCGGTGCGAGTGTGGCGGACCTGCTCGGCGAGCTCGAGCTCGGTCCGGACCGCGTCGCCGTGGAGCGCAACCGGGCCATCCTCCCGCGGGACCGCTACGGGGAGACCCTCCTCGCGGCGGGAGACCGGATCGAGATCGTCCACTTCGTGGGGGGCGGCTGATCGCGCGCCCACCACGCCGGAGGCCGGAAACCCGGAGGAGACCGGAGGACACCATGAAGAGCGACAGGCTGACCATTGCCGGCCGGGAGTTCGGCTCCCGCCTCATCCTGGGATCGGGCAAGTACGCCTCGTTCCAGCAGAACCGGGAGTGCGTCGAGGCCGCCGGAGCGGAGATCGTCACCGTGGCGGTGCGCCGGGTCAACATCACCGACCCGGGCAAGGAGAACCTCCTCGACTATATCGACCCGCAGCGCTTCACGATCCTCCCGAACACCGCCGGGTGCACCACCGCCGACGAGGCGGTCCGCACGGCGATGCTGGCCCGGGAGGCCGGCGTCGGGGACCTCGTCAAGATGGAGGTGATCGGCGACGCGAGGACCCTCCTCCCCGACAACGAGGCGACGCTCGAGGCGACGAGGATCTGCGTCAGGGAGGGGTTCGTCGTCCTGCCCTACATGACCGACGACCTCATCCTGGCCAAGAAGCTACGGGACGCCGGTGCGGCGGCGGTCATGCCGCTCGCGGCCCCGATCGGGTCCGGCATGGGGATCCAGAACCGGCTGAACCTGCAGTTCATCCTCGAGGCGATCACCGACATCCCGGTGATCGTCGACGCCGGCGTGGGCACCGCCTCGGACGCCGCGGTCGCCATGGAGCTGGGCGTGGACGGTCTCCTGATGAACACCGCCATCGCCGGGGCCCGCGACCCGATGCGGATGGCCCGGGCGATGCGCCTTGCCGTCGATGCCGGGCGGATGGCCTTCGAGGCGGGTCGGATACCCCGGAAACCCTACGCCACCGCCTCGAGCCCGACGGAAGGCCTCAGCCCGTCGTGAGCCCCCGGTCGGTCCGGCCGACACTGCCGGAGGGCTTCGATCCCGACGCTCCCGGCACCGAGCACGACGGCATCTACGGCCTCCCCTTCCGGAGGGAGGAGGCCGCCGCCGTGGTCGTACCGGTTCCCTTCGACGCCACCACCTCCTACGGGCAGGGAGCCGCCGAGGGGCCGGCTGCGATCTACCGCGCCTCGTTCCAGGTCGACCTCCACGATCCGCAGACCGGCGATCCGTTCCGGAGGGGGATCGCCATGGAGCCGGTCCCCGATGCGATCCGGCGCTGGAACCGGGAGGCCCGGCGCCAGGTGGCGGCGGTCCGGGGCGGCGGGGATGCCGGGGCCGGCCAGGCCGCGGCGCGGGCGAAGGTCGACGGGCTCTGCGACCGCATGAACCGCTGGGTGCACGAGCGGGCGGCCGCGCTACTGGAGGCCGGGAAGCTCCCGGCGACCCTCGGCGGCGATCACTCGGCGGCGTACGGCGCCATCCGCGCCTCCGCGGCGGCCCATCCCGGGCTCGGCGTCCTCCACGTCGACGCCCACGCGGACCTGCGGGAGGCCTACGAGGGGTTCACCTGGTCCCACGCCTCGATCATGCACAACGTGATCACGCGGGTTCCCGAGGTCGCGAAGCTCGTCCAGGTCGGCCTCCGCGACGTCGGCGCCGCCGAGGATCGCCGGATCCGGGCCTCCCGGGGCCGGATCCGGGCCTATTTCGATGCGGACCTGGCCCGGGAGATCGCCGAGGGACGCCCCTTCGGCGTCCTGGCCCGCCGGATCGTCCGCGCCCTCCCCCGGCAGGTGCACGTCTCCTTCGACATCGACGGCCTGGACCCGGCCC
>JASFRI010000033.1:0-18523 GCA_050115015.1 Acidobacteriota bacterium | reverse complement strand
TGATCTCCAGGCCTCGCCGGGCCCCCATGTCCCGGGCGATCGCCTGGCGCAGCGGCAGGACGCCCTGCGGGTCACAGTAGTGGGTGTTGTCCGCGTCGAGCTGCCGCTTCACCTCGTCACGGATGTGCGGCGCGAGGTGGAAGTCGGGCTCTCCCAGGTTGCACTTGATGACGCGATGCCCCGCATCCTCGACCCTCTGGATGTGGGGTCCGATCTTGAACGCGTTCTCCGTCCCGAGAAGACGGACTCGCTCGGCCAGCAGACCCATGACGCCTCTCCCGCCGCGCCGGCGTCCCCCCCGGGGGACGCACCCGACGGGGAGAGATCTGGCAAGAGTCGTACCGCTCGCACGGGAACCGCAAGAGCAAGAAAACAATGAGGTTCGAGGCTCCCCGCGCGTTCCGGATCTGCCGGGGGCTGCGGCAAAAGGCGCTGGAGGCCGAGCCCCTGGGGGATCGGGGGCAAATGCCGCTCGGGCGGGGGTCCCTCCGCACCTGCCGGTGGCGCGGGGCATCGGTTTTCCGGGCGACGGGACGTCCCGACCGGAGGTCCAGCCTGCATGATTCATGAGGGGCAGGTCGACCGGTCTCGATCCGGGCGCCAGTCCGGAGGACCTGCGGAAACCGACGATGAACGAGAGGCTGCAGGATGTCAGAGGCGCCTCGGGAATGGCCGACCGCCGCAGGCGGGTGAGGGACCGGTCAAGGCCGGCCAACGCAGGTCGGGCGTTCCCGAGGAGTCTCTGGGGCCTGCCCCTCTTGAATCATGCGGGCTAGCCCACCGGCGCCGGGGCGGCGTCCTGGATCGCGGGTACCGGGTTCGCGGCGGCGAACCCCACGATCTCCCGGAGGATCTCCGGCGGGATCCCCTGTGCCCCGTCGCAGCGCAGGCGGGCCCGGTCGATCCCGTCGGCGGTGGCCTCGATCAGGAGGCCATGGGCTCCCGCCGCGAGTGCGGCGCGGCTCATCGAGGCCACGAGGGACCAGGTGCCCGTGGCGTGAGACGGATCGACGATCACCGGCAGCGGGGTGGCCCGCCGGGCCGGCTCGATCACGTTCAGGTCGAGGACGTTCCGGGCGTACTCCCAGTGGCAGGAGGCGCGGATCCCGCGCTCGCAGAGGACGATGTTCCGGTTGCCGCCGACCGCGACGTACTCCGCCGCACAGAGCCACTCCTCGAGGGTGGAGCTCCAGCCACGCTTGAGGAGAACGGGCCGGGGCTGCTGGCCCACCTCCCGGAGGAGAGGGAAGTTCTGCGCGGACCGGGAGCCGATCTGCAACATGTCGGCATACCCCGCGACCTCTTCCACGAGGCGCGGGTCGAGAACCTCGGTGACGATCCCCAGCCCGGTCTCCTCGCGCGCCGCCGCGAGGATCTCCAGGCCCTCCCGTCCCAGGCCCTGGAAGGAATGGGGGCTGGTGCGCGGCTTGTAGGCTCCCCCCCGCAGCAGGGTCCCCCCTGCGTCCCGGACGGCGCGGGCGATCCTCAGGGTCTGCTCGTAGGACTCCACGGCGCACGGGCCGGCGATGATCACGGGCTTCCCGCCACCGAACGTGACCTTGCCCACCTGGACGCGGTGGGTGGTCCCGACGCTGGCGTATTCCGGCCAGCTGCGACGGAGAATGCTGAGTACGGGTAGCTCGGGACTCATGGCTGACCTCGCTGTGCTCGCCGGGACGGGCTCCTCGCCGCCCCGCCCGCCGCGACGGCTCTCACCGCGCCCGCTCCAAGGGGACGACGGCCATCGCCTCGATCTCCACGAGCAGGTCCGAACGGCAGAGGCGCGCCTGGATGCCGGTGCTCGCGGGAAGCGGATCCATCCCGACGGCCCGCAGGAACATGGTGCGAATCTCGTTGAAGGTATCGTAGTCTCGCTCGATATCGCGCAGGTAGCAGGTGGTGCGCACCACGTCGTGCCAGCTGGCGTTCTCCGCCGCCAGCAGCGCCGTGAGGTTCCGGTACGTGCGCAGGCACTGGGCGCGGAAATCGCCCGGATAGAGGGTTCGTCCCTGATCGTCGATGCTGGCCGTCCCCGAGAGCAGCAACAACGTGGCCCCCCCCAGATCGACCCGCAGCCCACGGGAGAACGCAGAGGCGTAGTCATAGGCCTCGTTCAGCACCTCCGGGGCGCGAATGTCGCGGCGGGGCACCGGGGTCCGGCCGGCAACCGGATCGATCCCCTGCATGGGTCGTTCGCGCAGGCGTCCCCGGTCGTCGATTCCGAGCAGGTCGAGCTCCTTCCGGGCTCCCTCGGAGAGCGTCGATCCGAGCTCGGCAGGCGCTTCGAAGGTCGTGGACACGGTCATCGTGGGACTCCCTGGCGGGCTCGAGCGGAGCCCGGCTGCGTGGCGCGGAACTGGAGGGCGCCGGCGACCGAAGGGACGAGTGGGCGGCCCGCAACCTCACGGGGCTCCTCCCTGTCCGGGCGCGCGGCGCCCTCGAGCTCGGGCATGGTGACGGGAAGGGCGCGGACCTGGACGCCCACGGACGCGGCGACCGCCGCCCGGGGCACGACGAGATCGTGGCAGGCTTGTAGCATCCGGCTGGTCCGCCCTTTCCCTGATCCGGATATTTCCGATGAGTATTATCGGCAATATACGGCAGACCCGGGGGATCGTCAAGAACGGCGGCCGGGATGCCGCGCGGAGACTGCCCTATCGGTCCGCCGCCCCGGCCTTCCGGATGGCGTCCGGCGACGGGAACTGCATCTTCCGCGCCAGCGAGGCCACGGTCTCCCGTCGGAAGAAGTCGTAGAACTGCTGCTCGGCCTCCTGGACCAGACCGCCGAACCCGCAGGCCCCGTCCTGCGGGCAGCTCCCGACCGAGAGCAGGCAGCACTCGGTGAGCACCGGCCCGTCCAGGGCCTCCACGATCCGGATCAGGGGGATCTCCTTCGCGGGCCGGGCCAGGCGATAGCCCCCGCCCGGGCCCGGCACCGCCTCCACGAAGCCCGCCCGGGAGACCTCGTGGAACACCTTGGCGATGTAGGGCGGGGAGAGGGTCAGTCGCTGGGAGTAGGCTCGCAGGTAGGCGAGGATCTCCTGGAACGGGACGGGCGATCCCCCGGCAGCGTGCGCCAGATACCCCAGCCCGTGCAGGGCGTATCGCGCCTTCTTGGAGATCAGGGGCATATCCCGCTCCGGTGTGCGGCAGTGGCTTCCCGGGGAGTATACGCGAGAAGCCCGCGTCGGCCCTCCGGGAAGTGCTAGAATCTCGGCTTTCGCCAGCCAGGTGCCGCCGATCGGGAGGAAGGAGAGACAGAGTGACGTCGCATCACCCGTCCCACGATTCCCCCTTCATGAAGGCCTGCCGGCGGGAGCCGGTCCCTTACACGCCGATCTGGCTCATGCGCCAGGCCGGCCGCTACATGAAGGAGTACCGCGAGCTCCGGGAGAAGACCCCGTTCCTGAAGCTGTGCAAGTCCCCTCAGCTCGCGGCCGAGGTCACCGTGTACGCCGCGGAGCGGATCAAGGCGGACGCCGCCATCATCTTCTCGGACCTCCTGCTCACCGTGGAGCCGATGGGGCTCAAGCTCAGCTACGGCAAGAGCGAGGGCCCGACGATAAATCCCCCGGTGCGCGAGGCGGCGGCGATCGACGCCCTCAAGGAGGTGGAGGGGGACGAGCTGGGCTACGTCTACGAGGCGATCCGTCGGACGAGGGCGGAGCTCGCCGATGCCACCCCTTTGATCGGGTTCTGCGGCGCCCCGTTCACGGTGGCGTCCTACATGGTGGAGGGGAAGGCATCCCGGAACTACCTGCACACCAAGTCCCTGATGCTCGGCGATCCGGGGGCCTGGAACGCCCTCATGGAGAGGATCGTCCGCGCCCAGACCGTCCTCCTGAACCGCCAGATCCTGGCGGGGGCGCAGGCGGTCCAGGTGTTCGACAGCTGGGCGGGCTGCCTGTCACCGGAGGAATACCGGCGCCATGTCCAGCCGCACACGGCGGCGCTGATCGGAGGGGTCACACCCGGCGTCCCGGTGATCCACTTCTCCACCGGCACCGCGGGCTACCTGCCGGACGTCCGGAACGCGGGAGGCTACGTGATCGGCGTCGACTGGCGTGTCGACCTGGATCGCGCCTGGGAGCAGGTCGGCGAGGACGTGGGCATCATGGGGAACCTCGACCCGACGCTCCTGTTCGGCACGCCGGAGAGGCTGCGGACCGAGGCCGAGCGCATTTTGAAACAGGCCGCCGGGCGCCACGGACACGTCTTCAACCTGGGGCACGGTGTCCTCCCGGAGACCCCGGTGGACAACGTCATCCGGCTCGTGGAGATGGTCCACGAGATCAGCGCCCGCTGAGGGGTCCGTGGGTGGAGCATCACAGGCCGCGGTCGACTCGGTGCTGCTCATCGGGTTCGGCGGACCGACGCGCCCCGAGGAGATCCTGCCGTTCCTGCGCCGCGTGGTCGCGGGAAGGGGCATCCCGGACGAGCGTCTGCGGGAGGTCGAGCGGCACTATCTCGCGGTGGGTGGACGATCCCCGTACAACGACCTCGCCGGGGCCCAGCGCGATGCGCTGCAGGGCTGGCTCGAGGATGCCGGGCTGCGCCTCCCGGTGTTCATGGGGATGCGGAACTGGAACCCGCTCCTGGAGGACACGGTCCAGGAGATGAACGCGAGGGGATGCCACCACGCCGTCGGGATCATCCTCGCCGCCCACCGGTCCGAGGCCAGCCTCGACCGCTACCTGGGCGACGTGGATCGTGCCGTCGAGTCCAACAGCCATGTGGCCCCACGGATCACGATGCTCGATGCCTGGTTCGATCATCCCCGTTTCCTCGAGGCGGCCGCCGCGCGGGCGGAGGAAGGCACCGGATTCCGCCGGGGTGGATGGCCGACGCGGGTGCCCCTGATCTTCACCGCCCACTCGATCCCGGAGCGAATGGCCCGGGGCTCGTCCTACGTGGCCGACGTCCGGGCGTCCTGCCAGGGGGTGGCGCGGCTGCTGGGAGCGCCGCGCTGGGAGCTGGCCTGGCAGAGCCGCAGCGGCCCTCCCGGCGCCGCCTGGCTGGAGCCCGACATCAACGACGTGCTCCGCGCCCGGGCCGCCCAGGGCGCCGAGGAGGTGGCCGTCCAGGCCATCGGGTTCCTCACGGACCATGTGGAGGTCCTCTACGACCTCGACGTCGAGGCCCGTGAGACCTGCCGGGAGGTCGGGATCCGGATGCACCGCATCCCCAGCATCAACGCCCACCCCGAGTTCATCGGCATGCTCGGCGAGCAGGTGCGGGGGATCGCGGGCCGGGCTTCCATCCAGACGAAATGAGCCGGGAGCGCAAGCGGATCGTCGTCGTCGGCGGTGGGATCAGTGGCCTGGCGGCGGCCCACCGGGTGACGGAGCTCGCCGCGGAGCACGGCCATCCCGTCGAGGTCTCGCTCCTCGAGGCGGGGCCCCGCCTCGGCGGCGTCATTTCCAGCCGCAGGGTGGACGGCTACCTGGTGGAGGAGGGGCCCGACTCGATCCTGACGGAGAAGCCCTGGGCCGTGGCCCTGGCGCGCCGTATCGGAATCCAGGACCGGCTCGTCAGCACCCTGGAGGGCTACCGCCGGAGCTACGTCGCCCGGCGCGGCCGCCTGCATGCGACGCCCGACGGGTTCTACCTGCTGGCACCCAGCCACCTCGCGCCGCTCGTGACGACGCGGCTGTTCTCCATCCCGGGCAAGCTGCGGATGGGTCTCGACCTGCTGATCCCCCGCGGCGCCGCGCGCGCCGACGAGAGCCTGGCCTCTTTCGTCCGACGCCGCCTGGGAACGGAGGCACTGGAGCGCATCGCCCAGCCGATGGTGGCCGGCATCTACGGAGCCGACCCCGAGAAGCTCTCGCTGCGGGCAACGTTCCCCCGCTTCCACGAGATGGAGCGGGAGCACCGGAGCATCATCCTCGCCCTGCGGGCCGGGATCCGGAGACGCCGCAGGTCGGCGGGGGGGGCGGCCAGCGGCGCCCGCTACTCGCTGTTCGTGGCGTTCGATGAGGGGCTCCAGGTCCTGACGGACACGCTGGCCGGGAGGCTCCCGGAGGGAGTGGCGCGGACCCGCGCACCGGTGGACGCCATCTACCCTTCCCCCGAGGGAACCTGGCGGCTGCGCTCGAACGGGACCGAGGAGACGGCGGATGCTCTCGTCCTGGCGGTCCCGGCGCACCGCGCCTCCGAGCTCGTCGGCACCTTCGATGCGAAACTCGGCCAGCGGCTCGCGGCGATCCCGTACGGGTCCTCCGCCACGGTGTGCCTGGGCTACCCCGAGGCCGCCGTCGGCCACCCGCTGGACGGCGTCGGTTTCGTGGTCCCCGCCGTCGAGGGGCAGACGATCATCGGCTGCACGTTCTCCCACCGGAAGTACCCCGGCCGCGCCCCGGCGGGGCACGCGCTGTTCCGGGCGTTCCACGCCACCCCCTCCCTCGAGCACACCGACGAGGAGCTGATCGACATCACCCACGGGGAGCTGCAGGGGTACCTGGACCTGGGGGAGCCGCCGTCCATGGCGCACGTCGCCCGCTGGCCGCGCTCCATGGCCCACTTCGAGGTAGGGCACATCGACCGTGTGGACCGGATCTGGGAGGCCCTGCGGGCGCACCCGGGGCTCCGCCTCGCGGGCAACGCCTACCGCGGGATCGGCATCCCCGACTGCATCCATAGCGGGGAAACCGCCGCCGAGGAGGAGATGGCCCGGCTGTTCGGCGCGGCGGTCACGGCGTGCACCGCCTGAGCCGCCCGGCACCGCGACGGAACTCCTCCCGCCGGATCGCGTTCCTCCCGTTGACGGCGCCCGCCGGGGCGCCTGGAGGGAACATGACCGGCTTCCTGCTCTGGTGCATCCTGTTCGTGATCTCGTGGCCACTGGCCCTGCTGGCGCTATTGCTGTATCCGCTCGTCTGGCTGCTGCTGCTCCCCTTCCGGCTGCTGGGGATCGCCGTCGGGGCCGCGCTGGACCTGGTCCGCGCGGTGCTTCACCTGCCCGCGCGCCTGCTCCGGGGGCCCCACCGGGTCTGATCGGAGGGCCGGAGCGCGGGTCAGGTCTGGATGCCCTCCGGCCAGGCGACGAAGGCGCCGTTCTGGAACAGGATGTCGCAGTCGAAGTCCTGCGTGGCCCCGGTGGAGGCGGTGGACCGGACCGCGTCCCGCCCGTAGCTCAGGACCGTGTAGTCCGCCCCCACCGCGTCGGACTCGTACCGCAGGTCCCGGCTCCAGCCGTCGTGGATCGGGACGACCTTCACGAACGGCTGCAGATGGCTCTCGACGGCGCCCGCGACGGGCTGGAGGCTCGGATACCTCGGGTAGTGGTTCAGGTCCACGGCGTAGGACTCCAGCGCCGTGCCGACGGTCCGGAGGTCCGCCATCGTGCGCTTCTGCTTCCCGCGGTCGATGGCGTGCAGGAGGTTCGGGATCGCGATCGCCACGATCATGCCGATCACCGCCACGACCACGAGCAGCTCGATGAGGGTGAATCCGCGCTCTGCCGGGTACCGCATGACGTCCTCCGCAGGAACACGTCCATCCGAAGCAAGCACCATACCAGCGAGGGACGACGGAGAACGCCGGCCAGGTGCCCCCATACGGGCCTCGATGTCGGTTTCGGGACGGGGGATGGACACTCACCGGCACCGGATGACAGACGGTGTCGGTCCGGCGTCCCCCGGGCTAGCACGACCGGCAGGACTCAGGTGGCCTCTCCCCGGGCACGCCGGGCGGCCCCCCGGACCCAGGCGGCGATGGCGCTCCGGGCCTCCAGGGCCAGGCTGAACAGGGCGGGCACCAGGAACAGGGTGAACACCGTCGAGACGACCAGGCCGCCGACGACCACGCTGCCCAGCCCGCGGTAGAGCTCCGATCCGGCACCGGGGAAGAGCACGAGAGGCAACATGCCGGACACCGAGGTGAGCACGCTCATGAAGATCGGCCGCACCCGCACCCGCACGGACTCCCGGAGGGCGGGCCGGGATTCCATCCCCTCACGCTTCATGTAGTGCAGCGCCTGGTGCACGATCAGGATGGCGTTGTTCACGACCGTGCCCACCAGGATGATGAACCCCAGCATGGTCAGCACGTCGAGGGTCTGTCCGGTCCAGAGGTGAACCAGGGCCAGCCCGAGGAAGCCCCCGAGGGCGGCCAGCGGGACGCTGAACATGATCACCAGCGGATAGAGGAAGCTCTCGAACAGCGCCGACATCAGGAGATATGTGATCACCAGCGCCAGGACGAAGTTCCATTTGAGCGCGTCGAAGGTCTGGCGCAGCTTCTCGGCGCTGCCACTCAGCGAAACCCGGTAGAGGCCGCCCAGCCTGCCGGCATCCTGCATCGGCTGCAGGATCGCCGCCTGCACGGTGTCCATGGCCTCCTCCAGGGCCAGCGTGTCCGGAGGGCTGACCTGGATCGTGATGCTGCGCTGTCTTTCCCGGTGGTTGATCTGCGTCGGGCCGCTCACCACCTCCACATCCGCCACCGTGCCGAGAGTCACCAGCCGGCCGTCCGGCGTGGCGATTGGGAGCTGCTCGATGAGATGCGTGCGATGCGCCGCCTCGGCGTTCGCCACTATCTTCAGGTCGATCTCCTCTCCCTGGAACTGGTAATCGCTTGCCTTCACGCCGTCCACCATGGCGCTGACCGCATAGCCGAGATCCCGGTTCGACACCCCGAGCTCCGCCGCCCGCCGCCGGTGGGTCCGCACCCGCACCTCGGGGTTGCCGAGGTCGAGCCCGGGGATCGGCCGCGCCTGCGACCCGGGAAGCTCCCGCATCACCCCCTGGAACACTTCCGTTCCCAGGACGATGAGGTGTTCCAGATCGGGGCCCGTCAGATCGATGTCGATGGAGCGTCCACCGGACATGCCGCTCGAGAAGATGCTGAACTGTTGCACGAAGGCGATCGCCCCGGGGATCTTCGCGTTGATCGGGAAGAACACGGGGGGCAGCTCCTTGACACGCATACCGTCATTCGCGGAGACGCCGAGGAAGCCGCCGAAGCCGGCGCCGACGCCGAAGAAGAAGTCCCGGACCCCGCCGCCGGGCAACGCATCCGCCCCGGGTGCGTCCGCGTCGACCCTCAGGGGCTCCAGCCCCTCGACGTAGATGTTCCGGTAGCTCGCCAGCTCATCCAGGCTCTGACCCGGTGCCGGGAGCAGGAACCCCATGAGGAAGTTCTGGTTGCCGTTCGGCAGGTAGTCGGTCTTCGGCATGAGCAGGCGGCTCAGGCCCAGGGCTGCGGCCGTGAGCACCACGACGACCATCACCCGGCGCAGGACGGTTCGGTCGATCCAGTCCACGAGATTCACGATCCCGTCGTTGAGCCGCTCCGCCCGCCGCACGCCGCCCCAGAGGGTGGCGAAACCGCCGCCCTCCGCGGCATGGAGCACCTTCGCGGAGAGGCTCGGGATCACGGTGATGGACACGAGAAGGCTGAGGCCGACGGCGCAGGCAATGGCGACCGCGATGTCCCCGAAGAGCTGGCCGGCCTCCTCCTTGACGAAGATCACCGGGAGGAACACGGCGATGGTCGTGAGGGTCGAGGCCAGGACGGCCCCCCAGACCTCCTGGGCTCCGTCATGCGCCGCGATCCGCAGCCCCTTTCCCATCTGGCGGTGCCGGTAGATGTTCTCGAGGACCACGATGGCGTTGTCCACGACCATCCCGACGGCGAACGCGAGCCCTGCCAGGCTGATCACGTTGATGGTGCGCCCGAAGGCCGCCATCATGATGAACGTGCCGATGATGCTGATGGGGATCGAGACGGCGACGACGAAGGTGCTGGAGAAGCTGCGGAGGAACACCAGCAGGACGAGGATCGCCAGCGTGCCGCCCACGAAGAGGTTGCTCCGGACGAGGCCGATGGCGCTCTGGATGTACTCGGTCTGATCGTAGACCTGCGTCAGGTGGAGCCCCTCCCGGGCGAGAAGGCCGTCATTGAGCTCGGCGACCCGCGCCTTCAGATCCCGCATGACCTCGAGGGCGTTCGCGCCGGTCTCCTTGACCGCGCTCATGGCGATCCGGTCGTCGCCCCAGTAGAACATGCGGAACTGCGGCTTGCGGTAGCCCAGCCGCGCCTCGGCGACGTCCCCGAGGTAGATGGGCACGCCGTTGCGAACGGCGATGACGATCGCCTCGATCGCCTCCGGAGAGGTGTACTCGCCGGTGGTCCGGACGATGTAGCGGCGCTTCCCCTCGTCGAAGTCTCCACCGCTGTAGTTCCGGTTCTCCCGCTCCAGGGCCGCCGCGAGCTCGTTGATGGTCACCTGGCGGGCGGCCAGCTCCGCGGGGTCCACCACGACCTGCATCTCCCGCTCCCGCCCGCCGTAGATCCGGGAGGTGGAGATCCCCGAAACGCGCTCGAACTCGGGCTTGATGAAGTCGTCGGCGAAGTCGTACTTCGCGTACATCGGCCCGTCCCAGCCGTCCTCCTCCGAGGGTCCGAGGATGAACCAGGCCATCGCACCGATGTCCGAGTCCACCGTCACCAGCACCGGCTTCTCGGCATCGTCGGGGTAGACCGGCACCTGGTCGAGCCGGTTGGAGACCTTCAGGAGGGCCGCATCGAGGTCCGCGCCGACCTGGAAGGTCAGGACCACGCTGGCGGAGCTGTCCCGGCTCTCGCTCTCCATCTTCACGAGGCCCTCGAGAGACTTGAGCTGCTCCTCCTGCTCGTCGACGATCTCGCGCTCGACCTCCTCGGGACTCGCCCCGGGCCATATGGTCTGGACGGTGATCTTGGGCTCCTCGACGTCCGGGGTGAGCTGGATCGGCAGACGCAGGAGCGCCAGGCCGCCGAACAGCACCAGCAGGATCACCCCGACGGCGGTGGTGACCGGAAAGCGGATGGCGTCCTTGATGAGCTTCATGGGAGCGCGTACTCCTGCACCTCGCCGCGGACCGGCTGCCCGGGCATCAGCCGCTCGTTCCCCCGGGTGACCACTCGCTGACCCGGGCGGACGTCGCCGTGGATGACGATCCAGGAACCGACTCCGGCCCCCGCCTCCACCGGGGTCATCTCGACGGTATCGTCGTCGTTGATGCGGAAGACGAACCGCTGGGGGCCCTGGCTGACCAGGGCATCCTTGGGAACCACCGTGGCCTGGACGCTCTCCCCGGCGGGGAGCGTGACGGCAGCGAGCATCCCCGCGGCGATACGCCCACCGGCGCTGGGGATGCCGATCGTCACCGGAAAGGTGCGGGCCTGCGCGTCGGCCCGGGGGATGATCGCCCTCACCTTCCCCTCGACCTGGAGGCCCGGCAAGGCCTCGAAGGTCACGATCGGCTCCGCGGCGCGATCCAGGCCGTCGAAGTACTGTTCCGGCACCTCGACGCGGACCTCCAGATCGTCCAGCGACAGGAGCGAGACGACCTCCGCCCCGCGCTCCACCCACTCGCCGACCTCGCAGCGCTCCTCGACGACCGTGCCGGCGAACGGGGCACGGATGACGGACCGCTCCAGGTCGAGCTCGATGCTCTGCAGCCCGGCCCGTGACGCCTCCACCCGCCCCTGCCAGGCATGGAACTCGGATACGGCGTTGTCGAGGTCCTGCCGGGGGAGCACCTCCTCGTCGAACAGATCCCGGGACCGGGTCAGGTTTCGCTCCGCGAGCTCCAGCCGCGCCTCGGCCTCCGCGAGCTGCGCCCTCCCCGCTGCCCGCATCAGGAGGAGCTGGGCGGTATCGAGCCGGACCAGGGGCTCCCCGCGGCGGACGGCAGTCCCCTCCCGGGCCACGAAATCGTCGACCTTCCCGGCAACGTCGCTGGCCACGAGGCTCACCTGGCGCGCCTCCACCGAGCCCGAGAGCCGGATCGTCGGGCCCACCGGGAGCTCCACCGCCTCGGTGTAGCGGACCGCGGCCGCGTTCTGTCCGCGGACGGGGATCATCGCGACCGCCACGACCAGCGCCGGGACCACGAAGGCCGCCGACCGGATCCATGCCCCCGCAATGAGCCTCATCCCTCGACCCCTTCCCCTTTTTGCCGTCGGGTGCATGCATGGGCTACCACCCCGGAGTGGTTTCCATTCCCGGGACACGGGTTCCCATGCAGCGATGTCGGCGAAACGCCGGGAAGATATCACGAACGGACGCCCGCCGCACCGGTGATGCCGGCCCCCACGGACGCCCGCGAGGAGCCCTTCCCCGTGGGGCCGCGGACCGCAGGGGCCACCGCGGCGGCCGGGACGCCGATTGTGAATAATGGCCCGCAGGAGAGACGGATGCCGGAGCTTCCCGAGGTCGAGACCATCCGCAGGGGCCTGGAGCCGCTGCTCCGGGGCCGGCGCTTTCGCGACGCGACGCTGCGGGAGCGCCGCCTGCGAGAACCGGTGCGTCCGGCGGAGCTCAGGCGCCTGCAGGGGGCCCGGATCGATCAGGTCCGCCGGCGGAGCAAGTACCTGCTGCTGGATACCAGCGAGGGGGACACGCTGCTGATCCACCTGGGGATGAGCGGCCAGCTGTGGGTGTCCGAGGACTCCCGGCCGGCGCGTGCCCATGAGCATCTGGCGCTGCGACTGGACGACGGCCGCCAGCTGCGGTTCGCGGATACCCGGCGGTTCGGGATGGTCCGGGTCCTCCGGACACGGGGCCTCGACCGGCATCCCCGGCTGCGCGGCCTGGGCCCGGAGCCCCTCGAAGAAGCGCTGACGGCGGCCGGTCTGCACGCGGCCACCCGCGGCCGGCGAAAGCCGGTGAAGAACCTGCTCCTGGACACGAGGGAGATCGCCGGTGTCGGGAACATCTACGCCTGCGAGTCCCTGCATCGCGCCGGAATCCACCCGAGGCGCCAGGTTCACCGCATCGGGCCGGCAGGATGGACGCGCCTGGTCGCCTCCCTGCGCGAGGTGCTGCTCGAGGCGATCGACATGGGCGGCACGACGCTGCGGGACTTCCGCAATGCCGAGGAGCAGGCCGGGTACTTCGCGATCTCCCTGCGGGTCTACGACCGGGAAGGGCAGCCGTGCCCCCGGGAAGACGGGATCGTCCGGCGTATCGTGCAGGCGGGCCGGAGCACGTTCTTCTGCCCGCGGTGCCAGCGCTGAGACCCGGGCCCCGTCAGGCGTCGGCTCCGGCCCGGACCGGCCGGGAGACGCCGCACGCCCGGGCGACGTCGTCCCGGTAGCGCAGCCAGAGGTCCAGGGCCGTGTCCATCACCCGGCACACGCGCGCGGCATCGTCCCCGTCCCGCGCGTGCTCCAGGACCATCTTCCAGGCCATCTCCCGGTGGCCCGATTCCACCATCCCGTGGGCCCGCTTCAGCTCGAGGAACGCCGGGTCGACGCCGTAGCGGCGGACCAGCCAGCTGCCGCGGATCGCCGCGTCGGGATCCGGCTCCCCCGCGACCGTCCCCTCGAGGTAACGGCGCTCGTGGACGCTCCCCTCGATGAACAGGGTGACCAGGGCGACGCCCTCCAGCCAGTCGTCGCTCTTCGTGACCCGGTCGATCCAGCGCCGGTAGGTGGCGGCGCCGCGAAGCAACCGGACCGCCGCGAAGCGATCCGGCTCGAAGCCGAGACCGCCCATCATGTGGAGGAACAGCTCGGGGTGCGGCTTGCCGGTGCTCAGCTTCCCCGTCTCCTCCTCGAACAGGTTCTCGGCGAGGTCCTGCCGGACCTCGGGGTGCGGGCAGCGGGCATGCACGCGCGAGAGGAAGATCGGGAAGTCACGGACGTAGACCTCGTACTCCTGCTGGTAGTGGATCAGGAGCTGGTCACGGCTCGCCCGTCCCTCCTCGAAGTGGAACCAGGCCCAGTGGTCCTTGCGGTCCATCACCTCGAGAAGGCGCTCGCGGAGATCCGTCGTCGTCACCCGCATCGATTCCCCCCTTGTCGGACCGGGCGTCGGTTTCCGCGCACACACCCCGCGCCTCCGGGCTCCGGTCTTTCTCGATGCGGTGAAGATGGTCCCGGATCGGCGGGATGGCAAACGGGGCGGACGGTTCAGGAGGCCCGGGCGGACTCCCGGCTGATGACGATGGCCGTGACGTCGTCGAGCCACGGGCGGCCCCCACCATGCTCCCCGGCCGCCTGGAAGATGGCATCGAGGATCCCGGCCGCGGGTCCTCCGGCCACGGGGGCGACGAGCGCCTCGAGAGCCTCGGGCCCGAACTCCCGGCCCTCATCGTCCAACCTCTCGAGGATGCCGTCGGTGGCCACCACCAGGGTGTCGCCGCGGTCCACGTGCTCGAACCCGCGCTTGAAGCGGGCGTCCTTGAGCGGGCCGATGATCGTGCCGCCGATCCGCAGGCGGCGGACACCCCGCTCCCCGAACACCCAGGGAGGATAGTGGCCGGCGTTCACGTAGAAGAGGTTGCCGTTGTCCTCCAGGCTTCCGAAGAACAGCGACACGAACCGGGTGGAGAGGATGCTCCGCGCGACGACCCGGTTGAGTCGCTCCAGGATGGCGGTGATCTTGAGATCGTCCTCGGTGGCCATCCTCAGGCCGGTGATCACGTCCCGCGCCAGCAGGGCGGAGGGAAGGCCGTGGCCGCTCACGTCGCCCAGGGCGAGGTAGAGGTCGTTCCGCCGGCAGTTGAAGTCGTAGAAGTCCCCGCCGACGCCCTGCTCGGCGGGGATCGAACGGGCGGCGATGGAGTAGCCCCGGAACACCGGCATCGAAGTCGGCAGCAAACTCTGCTGGATCTCCGCCGCCTGGGCGATGTCGGTGCGCAGGTGCTCCAGCCCCAGGCGGTGCTTGATCGCGTTGCGGATGGTGTTGAGGGCGAAGTCGAGGTGCACGCGCTCCCATCCCGGCTTCAGCCCGAAGGCGAGGATCCGGCGGGGCTCCGAGTCCACCAGGAGGGCGGCGGAGTTGAACCCGCCGAGCCGCTGCTCCACCTCGGCCACCTGCCCCTCGACGGACTCGTCGAACAGGTACACCCCGTGCTGGAGCACCATCTGTAGCGGCGGGTAGTCCGGGGGGAGCAGGAACCCCGCCACGCTCGGGTCCAGCGACCGGAAGTCACGGTCCAGGCGGAACCCGTCGTAGGTCTCCGTGTAGACCCGTCCGTTCTCGATGCAGAGCTCGTCGCCGAAGGAGTCGACCATCTGCCCGGTGAGCTGGGCGAACCAGTCGATATTCGGATCCCCGCGATCGATCGACTCGAGGAGGTTCTCGAGCTTGCGGTAGAAGTGCTTGGGCTGGAAGCCGACCGTCGCCATGGCCCCTCACCCTAAACCTAAACTCCCTGGTTTGCCAGCAGAATGCGGGCTCGCAAGGGGTCTTGAAACCACTGCTGTCGGCCGGGCCTCGAGCTCAGAAGAGCTGGGCCTGACCGGGCTCCTCCTCGAGAACCAGGATGGTCCCCTGCCGCAGCATCCAGAGCTCCGCCCGCGGAGGCTCCGCCAGGTCAAGCGCCCGGCGGACCGCCTCGACGTACGCCCGCAGCTGAGGCCCGTGGCGGAACAGCGCCCCCCGCTCGGCGGGATCCGTCTTGTAGTCGGCGATGACGATCCGGTCACCGTCGCGGAACAGCAGGTCGATGCTCCCGCGCCAGATCGTGCCCGATGGACCGGCGTGGAGCGTCGGGACCTCCCGGCCGAGGACCACGACCTCGCGGATCCGGGACGCCAGGGGCGAGGCCAGGAAGGCGTGCAGGACCTCGCGGCTCTCCAACTCGACCTCCTCGGGCTGGATCCCCTCCTCGGTCGCCGCGTCCCGGGCAAGCGCAGGCACGCTGCCGAGCAGATCCTGGTCCCGTCCCGACTCCCAGATCTCCAGCGCCCGGTGGACCGCACGGCCCACCGCGCGCGCCCGGCCCCGGGCGCGTCGCGGTCGGGGGGCCGGCAGACCGGTGGTCTCCGACTCCCGGCGGGCCTCGTCCGCCTCCCGCTGCCCGCTGGGTCTCGCGAAGGGGGGAGGCGCGATCCGGAGGAGCGCCAGGGCGCGGTCCCAGCGGCGCACCGCCTCCGCGTCACGTTCGGGGACCGGCCGCCGGGCCGTCGGGGGCGTCGCGCCGGGGGTGACCACGCGGTGGACGACGCCGGGATCGATGGTCGCGCCGTCGGGCGGGGGGGCCCCGGGGTCATAGCCCCAGGCGCGCAGCGCCTCCACCCAGGCCGCCGCTCTCCGGGAGCGTCCTGCCACCAGCACGATCCGCTCCTCCGCACGGGTGAGCGCGACGTACAGGGTGCGGATCTCCTCGGCCCGCTCGTGGCGCTCCTCCTCGGCGATGCGCCACAACCCCGCCGCGTTTCCCCGCCGGCCCAGCTGGACCGCCAGGGTGGCCCCTCCCGGGGGATGGACCACACGGACCTCCACCTCCGGCTGTCGCACCGCCGGTTCCCGCGCAAGGTCCGGGAGGAAGACGACCCGGTTCTGCAGGCCCTTCGCCTTGTGGACCGTGAGCACCCGGACGGAGCCCCAGGTCTCGTCGGCCAGGGGAGATTCTCCTTCCAGGTCCGCGAGCCGCTCCCGCTCCAGGGCATCGAGGATCTCGTTGAGGGTGAGCCGGCCTTCCCGCGCGAGCTCCACCGCCGCCATCGTGATCTTCCGGAGGTTCGCGACGCGCTGCGCTCCCTCGTACCCGAAGGCGGCGAGAGGCACCAGACGGGCCTCCTCGACCAGCCGGCGCAGCACCACGTCGGTGCTGTCCCCCCGGGTCGCCGCGGCCACGCGCCGGAGGACGCCGAAGGCCCGGTGAATCTGCGGATGGGCCTCCGGGTCGACCGGTTCCCTCCAGTCCCAGCGGCCGGACCCCGCGTACCCGGCCAGCTCCGTGTCAGCCGCGCCACCCGCGGGAGAGCGGAGGAAACCGAGCAACGCCACGGGGTCGGCGGGACGCGCGAAGGCCCGGAGCACCGCCAGCAGCTGTACCACCTCCGTGCGCTCGAGGAGCTCCCGTCCACCATCCACCACGAAGGGGATGCCCCGGCGGCGGAGCGGGCGCAGGTACAGCGGAAGGTGCGTGAAGGCCCGGAGCAGGATCATCACGTCGCCGTAGCCGCACTCCCCCGCCGCCACCATCCGGTGGATCGCCACCGCGACGCACTCCCCCTCGGTCATCCGCCGCTCGCGGGCCCCTCCCGCGGCGGACACGGTCCATACCTCGACACGAGGGCCCCCGGCGGCGGCCTTCCGGTGGGGACGGATGGGCTCGTAGTCCGGCTGGTAGTCGCCGGCCTCCCAGACCGAGCCCGGCGCCGCCAGCAGCCGGTTGACCGGCTCGATCACCGCCGAGACCCCCCGGAAGTTCACCACGAGGTGGAGGCGGTCGCGGGGATCGGGAGCGATTCGCTCCACCGCACGGGCAAAGGCGGCGTAGTCGGCGCCCCGGAAGCGGTAGATCGACTGCTTGGGATCGCCGACGACGAAGAGGCGGCCCGGCTCCAGATCGGCGGCGTAGGCGTCCCGGGCGCCGCCGCCGGCGACCTCGCCGAGGAACAGGACGATCTCGTACTGCAGCGGGTCGGTGTCCTGGAACTCATCCAGGAGCAACATGCGGTAGCGCCGCTTCAGACGCTCCCGCACCGCCGGATGCTCCTGGAGCAGGTCCCTGGCCAGCGCGAGCAGGCCGTCGAAGGTCACGATCCCGCGGCGGAGCAGGGTCTCCCGGAACCCCGACGCGAAGGGCCGGACCACCTCCAGGAGCCGGTCGAAGCGGGACTCGTCCAGATCGCGGAGCCCCTGGAGGAGACGGTGGGCCTCCCGGACGGCCGACCGGTAGGTCTCAGGGTCGATATCCCGCAGCCTGGCGTTCGGAGAGGGTGGGTCCGGGCGGTCCAGCACCGGCCGGCGGACCCACGCCGCCTGCAGGACGTCCAGGCCACCGGAGGCGAAGGTCCCCAGCGCATCGACGGCCGCCTCGAGGTAGGTGCGGGGCAGTTCGGACATGCCCCTCTGGCGCTGCAGGAGGGACGAGAGGTCGCGGGCGAGCCCCTCCGCCGCGGCGCGGAACAGCCGGTGGGCGGACGGCGGCTCCGGATTCTCGAGCAGCGACCCCGGGATCCCGAAGCCCGCGGCCTGCCTCGCCACCTCCCGGACGGTCCCCAGGGACTCCTGCCGCAGCAGGGCCCTCCAGGCAGCGGCCCGCGGCGCCCCGGCCCCCAGCTCCGTCGCCACGAACGACGTCCACTCCGACTCGAACAGGCCGGCGGCCCGTTCCCCCTCGTCGACCTGGAAGTCCGGCGCGAGGCGGGCCTCGACGGGGTGCTCGCGCAGCAGATCCGCGCAGAAGGCGTGGATCGTCGTGACCCGGGCCCGCTCGAGGGCTTCGAGGGCCTCCAGGGAGCGAGCCGCGATCACCTCCGGCGGTGGGCCTGCGAGGCTGGAAAGACGCCGGTAGACGCGGTCGGCCTCCTTCTGACCTTCCTGCCGCTCCTCGCCCGCGGCGAGCGCCCGCAGCCGCTCGAGACCCGCGCCCAGGCGTTCGCGCATCTCCCCTGCCGCCTTGTCGGTGAAGGTGATCGCCGCGACCTGTTCGAGGCCCGCGACGCCCAGGGCCACCGCCGAGAGGAGTCGTTCGACGAGGAGGCTGGTCTTCCCGGTGCCCGCCCCTGCCACGACCACGAGGTTGGAGGCGAAGTCCGAGACCGCCCGGTCCCGGACCTTCGCGTCGGC
>JASFRI010000032.1:0-18645 GCA_050115015.1 Acidobacteriota bacterium | reverse complement strand
TGTCTCGATGTTCCGCCAGGTGTCCTTGGGCGAGCCGTCGCGCTTCCGGGACACCGCCAGCGATACCGTCGGCGGTGAAGCGGAGACCCCCTGGAAGAACGAGAACGGGGCGAGGTTCACCAGACCGTCGGCCCCCCGGGTCGTGACGAAGGCGATGGGGCGCGGCACGATCGCGGAGATCAGCAGCCGGTAGCGGTCGCGGCCTCGAAGGTCCGAGGGGTCGATCCGCATCACGTCATCCCGTGCGGGCCGGCAAGCCGGCGGACCAGGGGTCGGTCCGCCTCCAGCCAGTCCAGCTCCAGAAGCTCCCGCGGTGAAGCCCAGCGGATCTCCTCGAAGGCGAGGTTCCGCGGCTCGCCCTGGAAGCTCTCCACCTCGAAGAAATGCAGGCGCACCGGCGCGTGATCCGCGTACTCGTGGCGCACCCGGGCAACCTCGCGGCCCGGCCGGGCCTCCACGGCGAGCTCCTCCCGGAGCTCGCGGACCAGGGCCTGCCCCGGCGACTCACCGTCCTGGAGCTTCCCGCCGGGGAGCTCCCACTTGCCCGGGAAGGCGCCCTCCAGCCGCCGGCGGCAGGCGAGGATCCGGTCGCCGCGCCGGAGGATCCCGGCCGCCACCACGACCTCCCGCGGCGTTCCCGCCATCAGTTGACCCGGGCCTGCGCCCGGCGCAGCCGCGACAGCAGCAGGCGGATCTCCCGTCCGTCCACGGCGCCGGGGACGCGATCCAGGTAGGCCTGAAGATCGTCCGCGCCACGCCGGGTTCGCCCGTGCCGGAGCAGGAGCTTGCCGCGATCACGGAGCTCTTCCGCCAGATCGGGCCGGAGCGCCAGGAGCCGCTCCACGACGGCGAGGGCGCGCTTGCTGTCCCGCCGGGACAGGTAGGCCCGCTTGAGGTTCCGGAGCACCCGGGTGAGGATCTGACGTCGGTCGACGGTCTGCAGAAAGCGCGGATCGAGCTCCACCCCCGCACCGAACACGCGATCGAGGCGGTGCTGGCAATCATCCGGGGTCAGCGTCCTTCCGCCGTCGAAGGGATCGAGCAACAGCTCCCGATCCCCCTCCCGGGCCCGGATCAGGAAGTGACCGGGAAAGCCGATGCCCGCCACCGGGAGGCCGAGCCGGCGGGAGACCTCCAGGTACACCACGGCGAGGGTGATCGGGATCCCCGAACGGCGTTGCAGCACGTCGTTCAAACAGGAGTTCCGCGGACTGTAGTAGGATGCCCGGTCGCCCCGGAAGCCCTCGTCGCGAAACAGCGATCGGTTCAGGAGCCCCACGAACTCGAGGGGGCCCTCCGCGGAGCGACGACGGCTCCAGGTTCGCTCCGCCAGGCGATCCAGGCGCTCGAGCCACGGCCCGGCCTCGAGATCCGGATGGGCAACGCGGGCAATCTCGAGGGCGCCCCGGTCGAGGCGAAGCTCCCGACCGTCCTGGACCGCCATGCGCGCGAAAGGCTCGAGGGCCGCCTCCAGCATCACGATTCCAACTCTCCGGTCTGACGGGGGGCAGGCAATTGCCGGATCCGAGGATAGCACAGCGATGCGGCCGCGGAGCCCGAGGGCGTGGTATTCTCCCCCGGATGCCGACCCCATGCCCTCGCATCCCGTCGCAGGCTCGCCGAACGCCCGGGCGGCGATCCGCCTGAGGCGACATGCGCGCCGCGTCCCCGGCGCCGCTGGCGCTGTTCTACTTCACGACCTTCGCCGTGCTCGGGGTGTACCTGCCGTACTTCAACCTCTACGCCGAGTCCCTGGGCTTCGACGGTCTGCAGATCGGCATCCTCGCGGCGGCCATCCCTCTCGGGAAGGTCCTTTTCGGCCCGCTCTGGGCGTTGCTGGCCGATCGCATCCGCCGCCGCAAGGAGATCGCCCTGATCGGCGTGGCGGCGGCCGCGGGGGTCTTCTCGCTCCTGCTCGCGGTTGACGCCTTCGTACCGATGTGCCTGGTGCTCTACGCCTACTCGGCGTTCCTGTCGCCGCAGCTGCCGGTCGTGGAGGCGACCACCCTCGAACTCGCGGACCGCCACCGGTGGCAGTATGGGCGCATCCGGGTCTGGGGTTCGCTGGGCTTCATCGTGGCCTCCTTCGGGCTGGGCTGGGTGTTCGATCAGGTGAGCATCCGCCGGGTCCTCGAGGTGACCCTGGCGGCGCTGGTGGTCAACTTCCTCGCCACCCTTTGGATCCCGGCGACGCGCCCTGCCGAGACCTGGCGCCGGCAGGACCTGCTCCCGGCGGTGCTCGATCCCAGGGTCCTGGCGTTCCTCTGCTGCGGCCTGCTCATGCAGGCCAGCCACGGGGGCTACTTCGTGTTCTTCTCGATCGTGCTGGAGGACGCCGGATTCCAGCGCGGCGCCATCGGCGCCCTCTGGGCCCTGGGGGTGGTTGCCGAGATGGTCACCATGGTCGCCTCCGCGTGGCTCCTGCGCCGCTACGGGGTCCCCGCGGTGATGACGGCGTGCCTGGGGATCGCCGCGCTGCGCTGGGGCCTGTACGCGCGGACCACCTGGCTCCCGGCGCTGCTGGTGGGACAGGTCCTGCACGCCTTCACCTTCGGGGCCTTCCACGTCGCGGCGGTGACGGGGACGTTCCGGCTGTTCCCGGGGCGGCTGCGGTCCTCGGGGCAGAGCCTGTTCTCCGGGTTCACGTACGGTGCCGGCAATGCCCTGGGCTTCTTCGCCGCCGGCGCCCTGTTCGACTGGGGAGGCCCGTCGTGGCTGTTCGGGGCCTCCGCGGTCGTCGCGCTGGCCGCCTGCGGGCTGAGCCTGTCCCTCTGGCCCGAGGCGCGCCTCCGGGCGGGGGTCGAGGCCCCGGCGCTGGCGGCGGGTGGAGGCATCGAATGAGCCGCCGCCCCCCCCTGGGGATCCTCTGCGCCACCGTCTTCCTGGTGATGCTGTCGTTCGGGATCATCATCCCGAACCTCGTCTATTACGCGGAGGACCTGCACGCCACCGAGGCCCAGGTGGGCCTCCTGATGGCGAGCTACTCCTTCTTCCAGTTCCTGTTCTCCCCGATCTGGGGTCGCTTCTCGGACCGGTTCGGACGCCGGCCGACGATCCTCGTCGGCCTGGCCGGCAACGCCCTGGGCCTCTACCTGTTCGGTACGGCCTCCGATCTGCCCGGCCTGTTCCTCGCCCGGTCGCTGTCCGGGGCCCTGACGGCGGCGGCGCTCCCCACGGCGATGGCCTACGTGGCCGACAGCACCGACGAGGGGGGGCGCGGCAGGGGGATGGGTCTGCTCGGCGCGTCCATCGGGCTGGGCTTCATCCTGGGGCCGCCGATCGGCGGGGCCCTGGCCCGGTGGGGGCATGGGACGCCCTTCCTGGTCGGCGCGGCGGTCAGCGCGGCCACCTTCCTGTTCGCCCTGGCGCTTCTCCCGGAGAGCCTGCGCGCCGACGCGCGGCCGCAGCACCGGCCCGCATGGACGTCGCCGGCCCGTCTCGTTCGCGGCGGGCTCGCCCCGTACTACGTGCTGGCTTTCTTCGCGACCTTCACGATGGCCGGGCTGGAGACCACCCTTCCCTTCCTGGTGGACGAGAACCTGGGGGTCGGCGCCGCGGCGCTGGGCTGGATGATGGGGTTCATGGGCCTCGCCGTGGCGCTCTTCCAGGGGGGTGCCCTGGGACGCCTGATCAACCGTCACGGGGAGGAGGCCGTCCTCCTGGCGGGACTGCTCGTGAACGCCGCCGGCTTCTTCCTGATCACCACCGCCGCGGGAGTGGTCGGGATGACCCTCTACCTGACCGTCGCCGGGGTGGGGAACCAGATCCTCCGCCCCACGAACTCCAGCCTGATCTCGAAGCGCACCACCACGGGACAGGGGGAGGCGATCGGCGCGATGAACTCCATGGACGCGCTGGGCCGCGTCATCGGCCCGTTCGTGGCGGGGTATCTCTATCCCTTGAGCTCCTCGCTGCCGTACTACCTGGGCGCGCTGCTCCTCTCGCTCGTGTTCCTCGGGGTGAGCCTGTCCCGGGCTCGCCCGGAGGCTTCCGCGGGGGACGGTGCGTGAAGAACACGGCAGGCGCGCATCCGAGTTAGCGGACACACGCCTGCCGGCCCACCAAGGAGGAGCGCCGTCGCCTGTCGGTACCTGGCCGCCTCGAGGTCCTCTGGGGAGGTGAGGGGGTTCGGTGGATCCGGATGAGCCTCGAGGTTCGGCGACCGCGCGCTCCCGGGGCCCCTTCCCAGAGGCCCCCGAGGCTTTGTACCGCCGAAACACACCAGTGTCAAGATCGTCGCGATGGAATCGTGAATTTGTATGTTAATCACGACACCCCCGCTGCCCTCGAAGGTCGACGCCGGGGGCCCGTGGCGCCTGCTACACTGGTCCCCCGCGGGCCGGTGCGGTCCCGTGGCCGAGGAGGGACCCCTTGCCGCACGTGGTGATCGAGGGACCGCTGGACCTGAGCCAGGCGGGACGGGAGTTCCGGCCCATCGTCCAGCGGGACGGGAACGACATCCTGAAGGTGGAGCGCCTCTACCTGAGCACGGACGGCGAGGAAGGGCTCCTGGACACCCTGGTCGTGGAGGCGGGGCACCGACAGCGCTTCTTCATCCAGGTCCGCCTCCGGGAGGGCGGTGGCGCCACGGTCCGTCTCCTTCCCCTGACGGATCCGGAGAAGACGGACGGGGTGAGGCGAGCCCTGGCCCGGGTCGCGGCCTGGCTCCGCGGGCTCCGTCCGGATCGGCTGGTCTTCGGAGCGACGAACATCGGGGCGTTTCTGGAGCCGCCGGCGGACGGGGGAAGCTGACGCGCTCCTCCGCCAATCTGCTACAATACGCCCCCGCCGCAGGCCCATAGCTCAACTGGTAGAGCACCGGTCTCCAAAACCGGGGGTTGGGGGTTCGAGTCCCTCTGGGCCTGCCAGTCCTATCTCTCCCGGTTGCCCGCCTCCGCGAGGGCCGCGAGGCGGCTGGCCGTGAGCGCGTCCGGCGCATATCCCTCGTGGCGCTCCAGCACGGTGCCGTCCCGGACCACGAGGGTCAGCGGCAGGTACTCGATCCCGGCGCGGTCGCGCACGTCCCGGGGGTCCAGGACGACGGAAAGGCCGGCGAGGTCCCGGCGCCGCAGGAACTCCCGCAGGTCTTCCACCGGCAGATCCTCGGTGTTCACCGCCACGACCCGGACCGGCGCGTCGCCCAGGGCCCGTGTCGTCTCGAGGAGCGCCGGCAGCTCCAGGAGGCAGGGGCCGCACCAGGTGGCCCAGAAATTCACGACGTAGACGACGCCCGGCTCGTCGAGGCGGACCGGCGCACCGTCCAGCCCCACGAACGCGGCCGGGGGCATGCGGGCGCCGGGCTCGAGTCGGGAGGTCCGTGCGGGGCCCGCCGCCAGCAGCTCGACCCCCAGCTCGGCCCGACGGGCCAGGTCGGGGATGCCCGCGGCGAACGCCACCAGCAGCAGCAGGGTGGCCGCGACGACGTTCCGCGCCGGCGCGCCGCGCGCCGTGGCCCGCCGGAGCAGAAGCCACAGCAGGCCGGCCGCCGCGACGAGCATCCCCGGGACGCCGGTCGCGGCACCCGTCCAGGGGGATGCGGGGGCGATCCACGAGGCGACCAGCCCCGCCAGCCCCCCCGCCAGCGCCAGGACGAGGAAGAGGCCCGCCGGTCCTGTCCGGCCCCGCAGGGCGAGGGCCGCGGCCACGAGCTGGAGCACGGCCACCGCCAGGGGAAGCAGTGACAGCGGCAGCCGCGCCTCGCCCCGCCACAGGCGGAGCAGGCCCAGGACGGTGAGCAGCAGCGCGGGGAGGCCCAGGTACACCGCGATCAGGATGCGGCCGGCGGCCTCCCACCAGGTGTGGGGCGGGGCGGACCCCGCCCCCCGTCCAATCCGATCAGTCAAGCCGGCTCCCGCTGGACTCGTTCGTGTCGTCGATGGGGTGCATCTTCGGGAAACACCCGATGGCGCACCCGGCGCCGCAGGCCGCCGTGCAGATCTTGCAGGCGACGAGCGGGTCGAGCGCACACTCGAGCGAGCAATGGCTCCGGCATCCGGCGGCACACTCGGTGACGCAGCGGTCGTAGGAGGTTCCGCCGAGGATCTCCGGCTGCCAGCCGGGGACATCCAGGCCGCCGATCATCCCGGAACCGATGGTCGAGCGGTCGGCGTGAAACGCGCGCAACATCCGGAACAGCGCCCGCGGTGCCGCGAAGGCCTCCGCGAGCTGGGCGACGTCGCCGGCCAGCATGCCGTCGTCGGGGTTCGCGGCGACCCGGAGCTGCCGACCGTCGGGGAGATCATACTCGACGACGACGCCGCCGTGGAGGGCCGGCCACATCCGGGCGCGAAGCCGGTCCTCGCCGTGCAGGGCTTCCAGGTGCAACTCGCCGCGGCTGTAGCTCCGCGTCAGGACCAGGCCCCGGTCCCCGCGCACGTACGTCGTGCGGACCTGCAGCTCGCCGCGGATCCGCGTCGGGACGACGGTCAGCATCAGGGGCTCGCCGTCCGCCGTGATTCCCTCGGCGGCGATCACGAAGCCGTCGCGGTCGAGCTGGCGGGTGGTCCACACCGCATCCGCGGCACACAGGGTGCCGCCGGCGAGGGCGAGGACGAGGAGCAGCGGGAGCGGGCGAAACGGGAGTCGGCGGTGATGGATCAGGGTGTCGAGCATGGAGGATCTCCTGGACGCGGTCCCACGGGGACCGGAAGGCTCCGCCGTCCGCCTCCGGGAGGCACGGCGGAGAACGGGATCGTGAGGTCGAGGTTGCTGCCGCGGCGAGGGATCGCATGGCAGGACCCGTGCCATCCGTGACGCCGGGAGCGGGCTCTGCAACCCGCTGGATCGCAAGGGGATGGAGTCGCGGGCCGCGATCCCCCGCCACGGCCGATCCGTCACACATCGTGTCACCGTCCACGACCGCCGACCGGCGTCCGTTCAGCCCGGTGATCGGCGCCGTCGCCGGGCCCGGGACCCCCCGGCGGGGGGTGCACCTCGCGGGGGTGCCGCCCACCGTATTCCCCGCAAGCCGAGGGATCCGGCGTCAGGGGGATCCGGCCGGCGGCACGACGGTTTGACACGCCGTCCCCTATCCGGTATCAACTGGTGTCGCGGGTCAGAAGTCCGTTGCCTGTTTCGCCGGGTCTCCACGGCGCTGGCCGCGTTGCTTCTCCTCCGAATACTCCCGGTATTCCGTCGTTGCTGCGCCTCGTCAGCACCGCGGGTACCTCGCCGGGATCGACAACGGAGTTCCGACCCGGGACACTAGGCCTCACTGGACGGACACCGTGAAACCGGAACCCAAGATCCGAATCGACGACTTCCTGGAGGACTCCGGCACCCTCGCCACCCTCGCCGAGGACGTCCGGCAAGGGCTCACCCGCCGCCCCAAGCGCCTGCCGCCGAAGTACATCTACGACGAGGTCGGCTCCCGGCTCTTCGAGGCGATCACCCGGACGCCGGAGTACTACGTCACCCGCACGGAGATGCAGCTGCTGCAGGAGGTCGCGCCGGAGGTCGTCCGGCAGGTGGAGCCACGGGACCTCGTGGAGCTAGGCCCCGGCTCCTCGGCCAAGACCCGTGCGCTGCTCGACGCCATGCGGGACGAGGGCCTCCTGGAGCGCTACATCCCCGTCGAGGTGAGCCCGTCGATGGTGGAGACCGCGTCCCGCCGCCTCGCCGAGGAGTACCCCGGCCTGCGCATCCACGGCGTGGTGGGCGATTTCCTGCGGCACCTGGACAAGGTGCCGGACGGCGATCGCCGGCTCGTGATCTTCCTGGGAAGCACGCTGGGCAACCTCGCTCCCGACGAGGCGCTCCGGTTCCTGCGGCACGTGGCGGGCAGCCTGGGGCCGGAGGACGCGTTTCTCCTGGGGGCGGACCTGGTCAAGCCCCGGGAGGTGCTGGAGGCGGCGTATAACGACGCCGAGGGGATCACCGCGCGCTTCAACCGGAACATCCTCGATGTGATCAACCGCAACCTGGGCGGGGAGTTCGACGCGGAGCGCTTCTCCCATGTGGCCTTCTACAATCCCCAGGAGGCCCGCATCGAGAGCTATCTGCAGGCCGACGAGGCGCACGAGGTCCGCATCCGCGACCTGGACCTGACCGTTCGTTTCGAGACGGGCGAGCGCATCCACACGGAGTACAGCCACAAGTACACCCGTGACTCGCTGGAGGCGTATCTCGGTAAGGCCGGTCTGAAGCTGGAGCGCTGGTTCACCGACGACAGGGGCTGGTTCTCGCTCTCCCTGGCGCGGCGCCCGTCCGGCTAGGCGGTCCGGTCGCCCCGGTAGCGCCAGAGCAGCAGACCCACTCCCGCCAGCACCCCGAGGGCTGGCAGCAGCAGCACGAGGATGGCCGTGGCCAGGGTGCGGGAGGCCGTCTCCGGGTCCGCTGCCTCCGCCGCGATCCCGCACATCACGCACTGGGCGGCCGCATGGCTCCCGCCCGCCACGAGCGCAGCCGGCAGGAGGGCGAGCCGTCGCAGCGCCTTCAATGTCCTGCCTCCGCCTCGCCCGCCCGTGGCGTGACCTGCCGGTTCACGGCGTGGTCGCGCAGCCGGACCGCGTCGGGGAAGATCACGTTGAACAGCAGGATACAGAGGACGAACGCCGGGACGATCGTCAGGACCAGGTTCAGGCGCTCGAACTTCATGTGCATGAAGTAGGCGACGATCAGCGCCGCCTTGACCACGCTGAGGCCGAGCAGCGAGACGAGCATGATGATCACCGGCAGGTGGATGTAGGCCAGGAAGACCTCGATGCCGGTCAGGGCCAGCAGCCAGATCCAGACGTAGTAGTTGCTCTTCATCCCGCCGTTACCGTGCTCCGACATGCCTAACCCCCCACGTGGACCGACATCAGGTAGACCATCGGGAAGATGAACATCCATACCAGATCCACGAAATGCCAGTAGAGGCCCGCGACCTCGACGTCCTCGGCCTTGAAACGTCCTCTCCCGAATCCCAGGGCCACGATCGCCAGATACCCCAGACCGGTGAACACGTGCACCATGTGCAGGCCGGTGAGCGTGAAGAACGTGCCGCCGAACATCGGGTTCCCCCAGGGGTTCGTCCCCAGGGTCATTCCCTCGGCGAACAGCTGGCGCCATTCGTTGGCGTGCAGGAGCATGAACCCGGCGCCGCCCGCCATCGTCGCCAGCAGCCAGGTCACCGTCCGTTTCCGGTTCCCCAGGGCGGAGTGGTGCACCGCCAGCACCATGGTCAGGCTGCTGGAGAGCAGGAAGAACGTCATCAGCGTGGAGACCGCGATGGACGGCCAGAGGTGGAAGGGGGTCGGCCAGTCCGGGTTCGTCACCCGCAGGTAGGTGTACGCGAACAGCAGCGCCCCGAAGGTCAGCGCGTCGGATAGGATGAAGAGCCACATCCCCAGCTTCTTGTACACGACGCCGTACGGATTGACCCCGCCGCCCCAAAGTCCCACGTTGGTGCTCTCGACGGTTGCTTGCGACACGCGTTACCTCCCGAGGACCAGAAGGAGCAGGACCCCGATCCAGACCAGTGTCATGAAATGCCAGTAGATGGCCGCCACGCGGAGGGCGTCCGCTCGGGGCACGCCCCGGAGGCCGCCTCCGTGCGGCCACGCGGCCGCGGCGCCCACGGCACCGACGCCGAGCAGCACGTGAACGCCGTGGGCCGCCGTCAGCACGTAGAAGAAGGACCCGTAGGCGGTGGTGGCCAGGCCGATCCCCTCCGCCGTGAGCTGGAGCCAGGCCAGGACCTGGCCCGCGAGGAACGCCACGCCCAGAAGGAAGGTGCCGATCACCCAGGGGCCGTCGCGGCGCTCCCGCCGCAGGGCGCGACGCCCCACCTCCAGGGTCACGCTGCTGGCCACCAGCACCACCGTGTTGACCCACACGAGCAGCGGCAGGGCCACCGGGATCCACTCCTGGCCCAGTCCCCGTCGCACCACGTAGGCGCTCCCGAAGGCGAGGAAGAGCATTCCGATGGGCGCCAGTGCGATCCAGACCCCGAGGCGGGCGACCTGCGCGACGGTCGGCCCGTCCGGCTGGCCTCCGCCGGATCCGTGCGCCGCGGCCACCGCCGGCCGACCCGCCGCGACCGCCGGCCTCGCGGGACGCTTCAGTGCGTGGGCTCCGGGCATGCCCGCCTCAGTGCCGCGCCGGGATCGCCGAGGGCGGATCCGTCTGCATCACGAAGTCCCTTTCGGCGCCGGGCACGGCGAACTCGTAGGGCCCGTGGTGCACCACCGGCTCCACGCCGCCGAAGTTGTCGAAGGGAGGGGGCGACGTCGTCGACCACTCCAGGGTGGTGGCGTCCCAGGGATTGTCGGTGGCCCTGGGACCACGGAACAGGCTCCAGAGGAAGTTGAACAGGAAGATGAGCTGCACCGCGGCGGTGAAGATGGCGGCCCAGGTCACGAAGACGTGCAGCGAGTTGGCGTTGGTCAGGAACTCGTAGGCGCTCGAGTCGTAGTAGCGGCGCGGGTGCCCGGCGAGGCCCATGGCATGCATCGGGACGAAGACGAGGTAGACGCCGATGAACGTGAGCACGGCGTGGATCTTGGACAGGGGCTCGTTCATCATGCGGCCGAACATCTTCGGGAACCAGAAGACCGTTGCCGCGAAGATGCCGAACAGCGCCGCGACCCCCATGATCATGTGGAAATGACCCACCACGAAGTAGGTGTCGTGGAACCAGAAGTCCACCGAGGTCTGGCCCAGGAAGATCCCCGACAGGCCGCCCGTGACGAAGAGCGAGACGAAGGCGAGGGCGTAGATCATCGGGGAGTCGAACCGGATCCGCGCACCCCAGAGGGTTCCGAGCCAGTTCACCGTCTTCACGGCGGAGGGAACGCCGATGGTCAGGGTCACCAGGCTGAAGGTCATGGCCGAGAAGGGGCTCATCCCGCTCATGAACATGTGGTGGCCCCAGACGAAGAACCCCAGCCCTCCGATGGCGAAGATGGCGATCACCATCGCCTTGTAGCCGAAGATCGGCTTGCGCGCGAAGGTGGAGAGGATGTTCGAGACCGCGCCCATCCCCGGCAGGATCGCGATGTAGACCTCCGGGTGCCCGAAGAACCAGAACAGGTGCTGCCACAGGATGGGGGAGCCGCCCCCCCGGTCGATGGCCTCGCCGGCCACCACGAGGCCGGCGGGCAGGAAGAAGCTCGTCCCCGCGAGCCGGTCCATCAGCAGCAGGATACCGCCCCCCAGGAGCACCGGGAACGCCAGGAGGGACAGCACCGCGGTGGTGAACCACGCCCAGACGGTCAGCGGCATGCGCATCAGGGACATCCCCTTCGCCCGCATGGCCAGGGTCGTGGAGATGAAGTTGAGAGCGCCGAGAAGGGAGGCCAGGCAGAACACCGCGATGCTCAGGATCCAGAGGTTCACCCCCCAGCCCTGCCCCGGCCCGGCGATCTCCCCGAGGGCGCTCAGGGGCGGATAGCCCGTCCAGCCGCCCAGGGGGGCTCCCGCGGGCACGAAGAATGCCGCGACCAGGATCACCAGCGCCAGGAACGTCGTCCAGAACGACAGCATGTTCAGGGTCGGGAAGGCCATGTCCAGCGCCCCGATCTGGATCGGGAGGAAGTAGTTGCCGAACCCGCCCTGCGGCGCGGTGGTCAGGACCATGAAGACCATGATGGTCCCGTGCATGGTCACCATCTTCAGGTAGAAGGACGGGTCGAGGAGCGCGGCGACGAGCCAGTCGGGGAGGCTCTCGGCCATCCCGGCGATCTGGGCCGGGAAGGCCAGCTGGATCCGCATCACCAGCGACAGGCTCATGCCCAGGAACACGGCGAACAGGGCCAGGAAGTAGTACTGGATCCCGATGACCTTGTGGTCCTTGCTGAAGATCCAGCGCTGGATGAACCCCTCGGGGGGCGCGTGGTGGCCCGGCGCGGCGTGGGCCTGCTCGGCGGTGACGGACATGCGGTCTCCCTCTCGGAACGGGAAAAGGGCGAGGATTACTCCTCCGCCAGCTCCTGCAGCCAGGCCTGGTACTCCGCGGGCTCCATCACCCGCAGGAAGGCCCTCATCTGGTAGTGGCCGAGTCCGCAAAGCTCGGCGCAGGCGACCTCGTAGTCGCCGGTCTTCGTCGTCCGGAAGCGGAGCGGCACGGCCATCCCCGGCACCGCGTCCTGCTTCAGCCGGACGTTCGGGATGAAGAAGTCGTGGAGCACGTCCTTGGAGCGCAGGATGAGCTCCACGGGGGTGTCCACCGGCACGGCCAGGTTGTTGATGGCGATGATGTCGTCCGCGCCCGCCGGGTCGTCGGGGACGATCCCCACGGTGTTGCCGATCTTCTCGATGTAACGCGGATCGGTCCGGCCGAACTTCCCGTCCGGTCCGGGGTAGCGGATATTCCAGAGGAACTGCTCCCCGGTGATCTCGATCTTCAGCGAGGCCGGGTCGGGTCGGGTCATGTGGACCGATGCCCAGACGCGCTGACCGGTGATCCCCAGGGTGATGAAGGCGAAGGCCATCACCAGCATGCCGCCGATCTCGATGGCGTTGTTGCCGTGCACGTAGTCGGCGCGCTCGTCGCCCCGGCTGCGGTACTTCCAGATGAGCAGCCCCAGGAGCCCCTGGGCCGCGAAGAACGCCACTCCGGTCACCGCCAGCGTCAGCAGGAGCTGGGAGTCGATCCGCGGCGCCGCCTCGGAGATCGCCTCGGGCATCCAGTAATCGCCGTTGTAGCAGTAGAAGCCGGTCATCAGGGCCAGAGCCCAGACGATCACCGCCAGGAGCAGCGCCATGAACCTCCCCCCGACCCCGGTGCGAGCCGGGGCCCTCATCGTGCGACCGGATGTGGATGGGCCAGGTGTCCCGAGCCGCGAGCAACGAAAAGCGCGCAATTCTAGCCTCCCGGAGCGCTCCAGCGCAACCGTGCCGTGGCGTGGGGGAGTGGCGGCGACCCAACGGGGGGATGAGCCCGTTCGCCCAAGCTGCGGGAAATCCCGCACGGGGCAGGAGCCCCGGTGGCCGGAAATGCCATGTTTTCCAGCGGTTTTCGCGTGCACGGTCTGGCATGAGAGTTGCCCTGTCCTGTCCCCGCGGGCCGATGGATGGCCCCGGAGGGTCCTCGATGGAGAGTGCGATCCCGCTGAAGGTCCTCGGCGTTCCCGGTCTCGGAATGCGGTCCCGGACCGAGCCCGCGTGCTCGTGCCCGGTGCTGGAGACCACGGAGCAGCAGGTCCTGGCCCGCGTCGAGGCCGGGCTGGAAGGGCTCCGTCGGGCGGAGCTGCGACGCAACCGCCGCGGGCTCCGAGGGCTGACCGATGTGCAGCGGGAGACGGTGGAGCAGCTGACGGCGGCGCTGCTCCGCAACGCCGTGCTGGAGCGCATCCAGGAGCTCGTTCGCGACCGCCTGCCGGAGGACCGGCAGGTGCTGCACGAGATCCGGGAGATGTTCCCGGCACGGGGGTGACCTCCGGAAGCACGCGACGGTCTCACGAACAACACGATTCGGTGGTGAGGCGCCTGGAAGGAGGACGGCTGCGATGACGCGAACGGAGTTGACGGCGAACGACATCATGACCCGCGATGTCGTGTGCGTGCGCGTCGCGACCAACCTCCGTGAGCTGGAGAAGATCTTCCTGGAGAAGGCGATCCACGGCGCACCGGTGGTGGACGATCGCGGCGATCTCGTCGGCGTGATCTCGCTCACGGATCTCATCTACTACCACCTGACCCGCGGCGACCGGCCGTTCCCGGATTCCGATTTCTACCGCGCGGCGGAGCTGGAGAAGGCCTTCGCCGGCAGCGGCTACCAGGTCGAGGACTACGACATCGGGCTGGTGGGCGACGTGATGACCCCGGTGGTCCACACGGCTGCGCCGGAGACTCCGGTCTCGGAGCTGGCAAGGCGGATGACGGAGGGCGGGATCCACCGCCTGATCGTCGTCCACGACGGCAAGGTCGTGGGACTGGTCAGCGCCATGGACCTGCTGTCGGTGGTGGCCGGCGGCGCCGGAAGTGGCAAGGAGGAAAAGCGGGCGGACCTGGCACGGCCCTGATCTCGCCCGAAACCCGACGACGAGCGGGACGCCGGCACGGCGGACCCGACGGCAGCATCCAAACTCAGAAATGCGACAGGGCGGGGTGCGCCTCCCACCTCACGAAGCCAACCCCCACGGGAGCCTACCCGTTCGACGAGCCGTTCAGGTGTCGCTCCGGGGTTGCACGGCCCCGGAACCCTCTGCCTGGGCCGCCCCGCCCTCGTCCCCGAGGAGCCGTTTCCGCGCGCTCGAATCCACCGCGGCGGAGCGGCTTCTCGTCCCTCTACCCTCCAGCCGGAGGTCGACCATCGTCCCGAGGCCCGACCCGTCACGCGGAACGAAGGCCCCGGCTGGAGGGACTTCCTCCTTCACCGCCCTCGAGACCGCCTCCGGCGGCCCGCTCAGCCGACGCCCGGCAGCGTGGTCTCCGCGAGCTCCAGGATCGCCGCGAGCTCCCGATCCGTGACCTTCGACACCGAGAGGCGGCTCTGCCGGACCATCTCCATGCCGCGAGTCCGGGGGTCCGCCTTCAGCGCGGCCAGGGTGACCGGCTTTCGCAGGGTCTTGCGGGGCGCCACATCGACCACGACCCAGCGCGGGTGATCGGCGGTCGGATCCGGATAGGCCTCCTTCACCACCCGCGCGATCCCCACGATCTCGAGTCCCTCGTTGGAGTGGTAGAAGAGGCAGAGGTCGCCGCGCTTCATCGCCGCGAGGTTGTTCCTCGCCTTGTGGTTCCGCACGCCGTCCCAGTACGTCCTCTTGTCGCGCCTCAGGTCGTCCCAGGAGTACTTGAAGGGCTCCGACTTGATCAGCCAGCAGGCCATGGCCTCCTCCGTCAGGTGGGCCCCGCGAGCCAGCGCGGGAGGTCCCGGATGGAATCCAGCACGGCCGTCGGCGGGGGCTCCGGCCCGGCCTCCGCGCCCGGGCGGTACTTGCCGGTGCGCACGAGCACGCCCCGCATCCCCAGCGCCACCGCGCCGGAGGCATCGAACTCCGCGTCGTCCCCCACCATGACCACCCGCTCCAGCGGCACCCCGGCCTCCGAGGCCAGCGCCTCGAACAGGAGACGGGACGGCTTCCCCAGCGTCTCCGCCTCCCGGCCGGCGGCGTAGCCCAGGAACGCGGCCACCGGCCCGAGGTCGGTCACGAGCTCCTCGCCGCGCCGGAAGTAGCGGTTGCGCTGCAGCGTGTAGAGGGCGGCCCCCTCCAGGACGGCGCGGAAGGCGGGCTGCAGATCCTCCAGCGTCCGGTCATGGGCCTCGGTGCCGATCAGGACCGCGGGGCCCGAGGCCGCCTCCCGGAACCAGGTGTAGTCCTCCCGGGCGCCGGGTTCCACCAGGAGCAGCCCCGCGTCGTGGCCGCGGCGCGGCAGTACCCGGCGGGCGACGGCGGCCGGGGTCACGAGCCGGGCGGGCTCGTCGAGGACCCCCTCGGAGGTCAGATGGTCGGCGAGGAGCCGGTGCGCCCGGCTGGTGGTGTTCGTCACGAGCAGCACCGGGGCCTGCCGGCGCAGCGCCGCGAGGGCATCGGCCGCGCCGGGCAGCGCCCGCCCCCCGACCCCGGTGGTCAGGGTCCCGTCGACGTCCACGCAGATCAGCCCCGCCCGCATGCCGCCGATTGTGGCCCGGAAGCGGTGGTCCGATCCAGCCCTCTCACACGGGCCGTCGGTCGCCTCGGGGCACGGTGATCCAGCGGGCCAGGAGGAAGGTCAGGGCCATCAGGCCGTAGCCGGCGGCCCAGGCCCAGGCGGGCCGCAGGTCCAGCACCGTGTCGGTCGGCGTCCAGCGGTAGGCGTGCATCAGGCCGAGCGCGGAGAGCCCGGCGGCGATCCCGCACCACACGGCGGCGGTCCGGAAGCGATGCTCGATCACCGCCACGGTGGCGGCGGCGAGGATCATCGACGAGAAGATGAACCCCTGCTCGAGGGCGAAGGCCCCCTGGATCCACGTGTCGGAGGACAGGAACGCCGGCACCAGATCCGGGGAGAAGGGCGGACCCCCCGGCCCGCCCACGCCGGCCGCGCGCAGCCCGGACTTCGCCATCAGCGCCCCCCACGCGGCCACCCCCGGCAGCAGCCCCACCACGACCGCGGGCGCGTGGCCCCGGGGCGTGGCCTGGAACGCCTGGGCGGTGATCACGATGCCGATCCAGAGAACGATGGCCATGCCGGCGTCCACCGGGATCGCCCAGGTGATGTAGGCCAGGGTCCCGGTGGCGATCACCGCGGTCACGAACCCGGCGTTGAGGATCGAGTAGCCGATCCGGGCGCCCATCGCCTTCCAGCCCGGGTGGCCGATGTAGATCGTCGTGGGGAAGCAGGACCCGAAGCAGGCCGCCACCAGGCTGCCGAGACCGTTCACCGCCAGGGAGGAGCGGGTGGGGAACGCGTCGCCGGCGGCCTCGGCGGACTCGATGTTCTGCAGCGAGCCGATGACGTTGAAGATCCCCATCGGCAGGATCACCGAGAGGTACGTCAGGCCCGCCCCGCCGAGCAGCGCCGCCAGCAGGTCACCGAGCGCCGGGACGGGCATCGCCAGGCCGAAGGCCGTCGGCGGCGGGCCCGCCGGGGCGATCCCCGTCGCCCAGGCCAGGAGCGTGCCCAGCAGGACGGCGACCAGGCCCCCCGGCAGCCCGCCGCGGAAGTGCACCCGGCCGAAGTAGGTCAGCAGGATGACGCCCAGCGTGGCGAGGCCCACCACCGGCCGGGCGAAGGTCCGGAACAGAAACCCCAGCGAGATGAAGCCCAGCGCGATCCCCGCCAGCGTCGACAGCAATGCCGCCCGCGGCGTGGCGCGGCGGATGCGCTCGGCCACGAAGGACCCGCCGAACTCCAGCAGCCCCGATCCGAGGCAGGCGGCCAGGCCCGCCTGCCAGGCGACACGCGCCGGGTCCGATGCGCCGGCCGCCTCGGCGGCCAGCTTCGCCGGGAGCATGACCAGGAACACGTGGCCGATGAGGGACACCGTGTTGATGCCGTACGGGAGGGCGCAGACGTCGTCGCGTCCCGTGGCCCGGGCGAGCCGGCGCGCCTGCCAGGCGTAGAAGACGTTCCCCACCACGAGCGAAAGGGCGGCGCCCGGCATGATGCGGCCGTAGACCAGGTCCGCCGGGAACCCCAGCACGCCGCGGCAGAGGGCGTCGATCAGCAACAGCTGGACGAGGTTGTCCAGGGCCAGACCGAAGAACCCGTCCACATCGCCGCGGACGAACCAGCGCATGCTCCCTCTCTCGAGTCGGGCCCGGTCCCCGGCCGGGCCCGCCGGGAGTGTAGCCGATCCCGCGGCGGCTCCGGAGATGCTCCGATGGCGGCGAACGCGTCCGTGGCCCATAATGGCGGTCGACCCGGGAGACCGCGGCGGCGCCGTGCCCCGGGGCTCTCACGAGCACGAGGAGGATGCCGATGTCCGAGCCTCCGGCGACCGGTGCCGGCCCCGGTCTCGGGGAGACGGTTCCCTGCGGCCCCACCGCCATGGACCCGGGCTGCCTCTGAGGATGCCGGAAGCGCCCCCATCGGTCCCCCTTCTCTCCCTGGACACGGTGTGGTTCCAGGTGGCGGGCACCCTCTGCAACCTTCGCTGCACGCACTGCTTCATCGCGTGCGCCCCGGACAACCACAGCCACGGCATGATGACGCTGGCGGAGGTGCGGGGGCACCTCCGGGAGGCGGTGCGGCTGGGGGTGAAGGACTACTACTTCACCGGCGGCGAGCCGTTCCTGAACCGGGAGCTCCTCCCGATCCTCGAGGCCACCCTGGAGGTGGGGCCGGCGACGGTGCTGACCAACGGGCTGCTCCTGGACCCGGCCCGGGCCCGGCGCCTGCGGGGGCTCTCCGATGGGAGCCCCTACTCCCTCGACCTGCGGATCTCCCTGGACGGCTACGAGGAGGACGCCCATGACGCGATCCGGGGGTCCGGCACGTTCCGGCGGGCGCTGGAGGGAGCGGCGAACCTGGCCGCCGTCGGGCTCAGCCCGGTGATCACGGTCACGGAGCTCACCCCGGAGGTGGGCCGGAGCGAGGGCCGGGCGGCCTTCCTGGATCGGCTGCGCCGGTCGGGCCTCCGCCCCCGGCTGAAGGTGCTGTCGGTGTTCCGCATCGGCAGGGAGGAGAGCCGCTCGAGGGGCTACCATCGCCGGGAGTCGCTGCGCGGCCATGCTCTCGGGCCGGGGGAGGCCGAGGCGCTGCAGTGCTCGTCCAGCCGGATGATCACCTCCCGCGGGGTCTACGTCTGCCCCATCCTGATCGATCACGAGGACGCGCGGATGGGGAGCGGTCTCGCGGAGACCCTGCGCGGGTTTCCCCTGGGGCACGGCGCCTGCTACACGTGCCACGCCTACGGCGTGACCTGCCGGACATGAGCGACGCACGGCCCATCGCCTTCCTCGGCGGGGTGTACGCGAACCACCTGGCGCTGGAGGCGGTGATCCGCGATGCCCGCGCCCGGGGCGCCGGCGCGATCTACTGTCTCGGCGACCTGGGGGCCTTCGGCCCCCACCCCGACCGCGTCTGGCCGCTGCTGGTGGAGCACGGCGTGCGGACGATCCAGGGCAACTACGAGGAGTCGCTGGCGGGCGGCGCGGAGGACTGCAACTGCGGCTACACGGACCCCCGGGACAACCGGTTCGCGCAGGTCTCCTACGACTACACCGCGGCGAACACCTCGACGGCATTCCGGCGCTGGATGGGGCGCCTTCCCAAGCAGCTCCGGGTGGACCT